>DOZU01000255.1 GCA_003517845.1 Clostridiales bacterium
CGTATAGCCTGTCAATTGCCGGTCTCCGGCGCGAGTTGCCGGTGGTGCAGGTTGGGGACCGGCTATGGATTGCCTCGTTCGTCATGCTTGGCGATGCGGAGTTGGTCAATATCTGCGCTGCCAACCTGGCGGCCCGGCTCAGCGATAACCGGCTCGACTACCTGGTCGGTCCCGAGGCCAAAGTGGTGCCGTTGCTGCAGGTCCTTTCTACCCTGCTGGGGCTGCGGCGCTATATCGTGTGCAGGAAGGGCGTCAAGGCATACATGCAAGACCCCCTGGTGCAGGAGGTCCAGTCCATAACCACCCGGGGTACGCAACAACTCGTGCTCGACGGCGTCGACGAGCAGCGCCTTCGCGGCAGCCGGGTGGCAATCGTGGATGACGTCGTATCAACCGGCGGCAGCATCAAGGGCGTTGAGGCGCTGCTGCGCCAGGCGGGAGCGGAGGTGGTGCGCCGGGCGGCTGTCCTGAAAGAGGGCACCTTCTACGACGGGGAACTGATCTATCTGGCGGACTTGCCCGTATTCGAAGTGTAGCGGAGGGATTACGCATTGGAGAACCTGCTCGCGGCTATCGCGGTCGTGATTAACGGCATTCCCCAGGGACTGCTCGCCATGTCCTTCGGTTTCGCCGCCTTGCCGTCGGCCCTGGCTTTCGCCAGCGGTCTGACCGGAGCCTTCATCTTCCGTTCTGTGGCCCCCATTTCTTTCCAGGCAGAGTCGATCGTCCTCGCCGGGACGATGGGGAAAGACCGTTTCGAGCGCTGCACCATCGTGTTCCTGACCGGGATCATCATGATCGTGGTGGGAGGGCTGGGGCTGATCGAGCCCACCATCCGCTTCATCGGACCGGCGATCGAGAACGGCATGATGGCCGGCGTCGGCGTCATCCTCGCCGTCGTCGCCGTCAACATGCTGAAGAAGTCGCCGCTGGTGGGGGCCAGCTCGATGCTCACGGCGGTCCTCGTATATGCCTTCTTCGACGGCAACCTGGTCTACACCATCGTCACCAGCGTCGTGCTGGCGACCGCCGTCAGCCTGGCCAGCCGCAAACGAGCCGCCCTGGCCAACGCCGTCGATCTGAGCATCGAGAGGATCCGGCCGATCAAGCTCGTCTTGAACTCGCCGAGCGTCATCCGCGGTACGCTGGCAATGGTCTGCTTCCAGATCGGGGGCAACATCGTGTACGCCGGCATCACCGGCGGCATGGCCGGCGTTCCCGTGAACGTCGACCATGTCACCCTGTACTCGGGCGTGGGCGACGCCTTGAGCGGGTTCTTCGGCGGAGGCCCGGTCGAGGCGATCATCTCGGGGACCGGTGCCGCCCCCGATCCCTGGATATCGGGGATGTTGATGATGGGGATCATGGCCGTCATCCTGGCTGCCCGTCTCCTGCCCGTGCTCGCCCGGTACATACCCAGCGAATCCATCGCCGGCTTCCTGTTCGTGCTAGGCGCCATTGTGGCTTTCCCGATCAACATTCGGCTGGCGGTGGCTGCCGATCCCGTGCTGGCGGGAGTGGTGACCGTCGTCACCGCCGCCACCGACCCCTTCATCGGGCTGGTCACCGGCGTGGTAATGCGCTGGCTGTTCGGGTTAGCGGGCATGTAGGTCGGCCAGCTGCCCGCCGGGTGGTGGGACAGGTCGCGTTCTATTTGGTGGTAGGGGTGGGTTCGGAACCCGCCCCTACCCAATTGCAGGGCGGCGGCGGTACCTCCCGCCAGGTAGAATGCTTCAAGCAGCTTCTGTTCGCTTGATCGGTCCAGGAGTGCAAGCTGTGCCGCGGAGGTGACTTCCGCAAACCTGGCACATCATCCTCGCCGAGCGGGAAATAGTTTCTCCAGCAATTAGCCGTTTTACGTGAGAGACGGGGGCTGGAGCACACGACTTGCAGGATATCCGCGCGCGCATAGCGGCGAAAGACCCACCTGATGTCCAAGTCATCGCCGTGCTCCAGGAGGCGCTCAATGACGAAAGTCTTATGCCTGGGCAGGGGGCGACTTATCAAGCGCCGTCGGCCTTGTCAGGTCCAGGAGCCTGTGCTATACTCTACTGGGCAAAGGTGCGTGGGCTGATCTCACGGTCCGATCGTGGCGGACCGGCGGAATCGAGAGACCGCCTGAGGAGAGTGGGTGAGAGCCCACTCTCTATGTATGAGGAGACTGGCATGGGCAGGGTAGAGGCAGGAGTGGCCGGTCTGGCAGGACCGATTGCTGAGCGGCTCGGACTCGAGCTGGTGGAAGTCGAGTATGGCCGGGTGGCAGGGTCTTGGCAGCTCCGGGTCATCCTGGACAAAGAGAGCGGGATCGGGGTGGAAGACTGCCAGCGGTTCAGCGAAGAACTGGGCCGCGCCCTGGACGAGGCTGACCTCGTACCGGAGGCGTATCTCCTTGAGGTGTCATCGCCGGGCATGGAGCGTCCTTTGAAGCGAGAAGCTGATTTCCAGCGGTTTGCCGGCAAGCGCATTCAGATCGCAATGTTCGCCCCAGTTGATGGCCGGAAGCGTCTGATCGGCCAGCTCCTGGGACTGGTCGGTGGTGAAGTCAGAGTGCGCCTGGAAAGCGGCGAAGAAGTGGGAGTACCGTACACCGCCGTCGCCCGGGCGAGGCTGGCGCCGAAATTCTGATCAGGTTGTCGACAGGCTGGTGCGGTGGTCATGAGTTCCAACAAAAAGAGACGGGGCAACTACAACGAGGCCCGGGAGAAGGTCAAGCCGAACCCGGAGTTGATGCGCGCGCTGGAACAGATCGGCGGCGAGCGCGGGATCAGCACCGAGGTGCTGATTGATGCCATTGAAGCCGCGCTCATCTCCGCCTACAAGAGGAATTTCGGCTCGGGAGACCATCATGTGG
>DOZU01000174.1 GCA_003517845.1 Clostridiales bacterium
CACCCTCCCTGGCCCCCCCCATAATGACGCCACCGTGGAATGATATTCCTGTTGGCAGGTGATTTCCCGCGGACATAGAACTTCTCAGTTCCCAGCGAAAGCAACCCGCCCAGGGCGGCCGGTGGAGGTGGGGGATCGTTCCCGATAACTGCTTGTTTTGTCGGATCATTGCCGGTGCCCTTCCCAGCCGGCGCGCCTATGAGGACGACCGGGCGGTGGCCTTCGCCGACATCAAGCCCGCGGCCCCGGTCCACCTCGTGATCGCACCCCGCCAGCACCTGGCGAGCCTTGCGGACCTCGAGGAGGAAGACGCGGAGCTTGCCGGCCACCTGGTGTGGGTTGCCGCCAAACTGGGCAGAGACCTGTGCCCGGGAGGCTGGCGGCTGGTAGCCAATGTGGGTGAGGAGGGCGGCCAGACCGTGGGGCATCTCCACCTGCACCTGCTGGGAGGGCGGCAACTGGGAACGCTGGGTTGACGTAATGACGGGCTGGGGAATATAATATGCAAGTCCTTAACTTGGAGCGGGAGGAGGGATGCCGATGTCCGAGGTACGCGTGGGGAAGAACGAGACGTTGGACGCAGCCCTTCGCCGTTTCAAGCGTCAATGCCAGAAGACGGGGGTCTTGGCGGAAGCTCGCCGCCGGGAGCACTACGAGAAACCTAGCGTTCGCAAGAAACGGAAGTCGGAGGCGGCCAAGAAAAAGCGCCAACGACGCGGTAGTTATTCATAGCAGGCAGCGACCACATTGACCGGCCTCCAGGCCGGTCAATCGCTTGGTGCGCCCGGGCCGGCGGGCCCGCGGTCGCGTATCGGACCCCCTCCCGGCATAGATCTGCCGGGAGGGGGTCAGTCCTGTGGAGCGGCGTACCGACCGGCGACGGTATGGCACTATGCCGGGTCCGGCGCGCGGTACGCGCTTCTCCCTCGGTTCGGGCTGGCCCCCTGACGTCTTGGCCGACCTGCCCCGGATCACGCTCGTGGGGACGGCCGAGCTGTCCCTCGAGAACCATCAGGGTCTGGAGAGCTTCTCCGGCGACGAGTTGCGCGTGGCCACTCGCGCGGGCTGCGCCCGGGTCAGCGGTCGCGATCTGGTGATTGCCAGCGCCGGCCCGCTCGAAATCCGAGTGACGGGTCGAATCCTATCCGTGACCTTCCCAGCTCCGCCGGACGCGGAGGCCTGAGGTGACCGGGTGGCCATGGGCGAGTGGCGAGGTACGGGTCCGAGCGCTTGGGTCGGGTGGCGAACGGCTCATCAACTCTTGCGTGGGCCGGCGGATTCCCGTCCACGAGGTCCGGCGACGCGGGGAGGGGCTGACTTTCCGGATTCCCCTCCGAGCCCTCCGGGCGGTCCGGGCCATGGCCCGGGAGGCTGGCGTGCGGCTCCGCCTGGAGGGATACCGGGGACTGCCGTTTCTGCTACGTGACTTACGCCCGCATGCGGGATTCCTGGTCGGAGCGGTACTCAGCCTGCTCGTACTAAACGGCCTCGCAGCGCCGATCTGGGTCGTCCGCGTGGAAGGCACCTCGTCGCTGCCTCCGGCCGCGGTCCGGGACGCGGCACTGAGGGCCGGTTTGCGCCCGGGGAGTCTGCGGTGGCGGCTTGACCTCGATGCGGTCGAGGGGCATATCCTGCGATCCCTGAGTGAACTGGTCTGGGCGGACGTTGAACTCCGGGGGATCGTCGCCCTGATCAAGGTAGCGGAACGTGAGCCGCTTCATTTCCTCCCACCCGGGCGAGCCCCCGGGGAAGTGGTGGCGGCGCGAGACGGAGTGGTGGTATCCATCCTGGCGGTGCAGGGAGAGGCTGCCGTCTCGCCCGGCCAAGTCGTCGCCCGCGGGGATGTGCTCCTTCGCCCGCCCGAGCCCTCTCCCGGGCGGATGGGAGCGGTGGGGGTGGTCTGGGCCAGGGTATGGTATACTGGGCAAGCGGCCGTCCCGCTGGTCTGGGTGCAATACCGGGAAACCGGGCGCTCCCACGTGCGCTGGTCACTGGCGGTCGCCGGCCGGGAGGTCATCTCCCGGGGGGGCCGGGTTCCGTTCGCGTACTACCACACGAACCGGCAAGGGTGGCGCATATTTGGGGAGAGGAACGAGACCGGGGTCGTCGAACTCTCCCGGGAAACAACCCGGGAGAAAGAGCGTGCCAGCCGGCGGTTGAGCGGCGAAGAGGCCGGTTTCCTTGCGGAGCGTCTGGCCGAGGCTCAAGTCGCGGCCTTGCTCGACCCCGGCGCTCGAATCATGGGCCGCCAGGTGGAACGCGTTTACACTTCCGACTACGCGCGGGTCAAACTGACCGTGGAGGTACTGGAAGACATCGGGGTCCCCCGGATGCCTGGCAGTGGCCGGTAATGCTTCTCCTGGGAGGAGACCAACAGCGATTGGGAGCCGCTGAGGGCGGACAAGCCGAGGCGCGGGTCACCCTGGACGATAACCAGGCGGCCTTGCAGGTTCTCGGCCGGCATGACGAGCACCTTCGGCAAATAGCCGATAGCTTCGGCGTACGGGTGATAGCGCGGGGAGAAGAACTCACCATCATCGGGGCCGAGCGCGAGGTCGAGCAGGTCGCCGGGCTGTTTCGGAGGCTCCTGGAGGTCGCGCGGGCCGGCACGCCGATAAGCGGGCAGGAACTGCGGTACGCGATTCGTCTGGTGAGAGAGGGCGGCGACCCGGACCTGAGCGAGCTGCTCGGGGACATCGTGGTCGTGACCCATCGGGGCAAGCCTATCCGCCCCAAGACGCTGGGACAGCGGGAGTACGTCGATGCCATCCGCGACCACAGCCTGGTTTTCGGCATCGGGCCGGCCGGCACGGGCAAAACCTACCTGGCCGTAGCGCTGGCGGTGGCTTTCTTCCGGCGCCGAGAGGTCAGCCGCATCATCCTGACCCGCCCGGCGGTGGAGGCCGGCGAGCGCCTGGGTTTCCTCCCGGGGGCGCTGGAAGATAAGGTTCATCCCTACCTGCGACCCATCTATGATGCCCTTTATGACGTCCTGGGGCAAGACAGTTTTCAGAAACTCGTGGAACGGGGGAACATCGAAGTTGCCCCCCTCGCCTACATGCGAGGTCGGACGCTGGATGATTCCTTCGTCTTGCTGGACGAAGCCCAGAACACGACACCGGAACAGATGAAGATGTTCCTCACCCGGCTGGGTCTCGGGTCCCGGGCTGTAGTCACCGGGGATATAACCCAGATCGATCTCCCCCGCGGCCGTTTCTCAGGACTGGAGGAAGTACGCACGGTCCTGGCTGGCGTGGAGGGGATCGAGTTCGTCTACCTGACGGAGCGAGACGTCGTACGCCATGAACTCGTGCAGAAGATCATCAAGGCTTACGAAACCCACGAGAAGTCCACCGCGCGAAGCGAGGCGAACGGGCGGTGAACCAGGCAACTTCCGGTTGGCAGCGGCATCCCTGGCCACGGTACTTGTTCCGGGGCGCCGATCGAGGCACCCGCTTGCGCATACTCTGGGCCGCCCTGGCTTTCGTGTTGGCCGGCATCTTCATGACTCCGGCTCTGGTACCCAATCGGCTGCAGATCGATGCGGGACAGGTGGCGCCCCGGGATATCTGGGCGCCCCGCGCCGTCACCGACCGCTATCGGACCGAGGAACTCCGGGCGGAAGCCGTGGCCAGGGTGGCCGATGTATACCGGACGGATCCCGCGATAGAAGCCGGTGCTCAAGCGCGAATCGCTGCCGTCTTCTCCGGCCTGGCAGCACTGGTTGCCGATCAGGGGTTGACCGATACCGACCGGCTGGGCGGCCTCCGCGAACTGGCAGGGCCGGGCGCGTCCGATGCCATCCTTCGCGACGTCCTGACCTCGACCCCTGAAGATCTGGCCGCCCTTGAGGCCCGGCTTGAGGAGACGGTTATCGGCCTCCTGCGCTCGGGCATCAAGGCGGAACACCTCGATGAAGCCCGCAAGCAGGCGTCGGCCGATCTGGCAGCCATGCAGGTGGAACGGGAACTACGCATCTTCGGCGATCAACTTGCCCAGGCAGCGCTGGCGGCCAATCTGGTATTCGACGAGCGCCAGACCTGGCAGCAGCGCCAGGAGGCGGCGGACCAGGTTGATCCGGTGAAGATCGTCTCGGGGCAAGTCGTGGTGCGAGCGGGGGAGGTGGTCAGCGAACACCAGCTGGCAGTATTACAGGATCTCGGGCTGCTGGAGACGAGCCCTGCTTACCCCGCCCGGGCGGGCGTCCTCGTGCTGGCCGGCCTCCTCGTCGCCGGGATGGCGGCCTATCTGAAGCTTTTCTCTCCTGGAGTCTACTCCAGCGACCGTCGCGCCTTCCTCCTCCTGCTGATCCTGGTGGCGACCATGGCCATCGCGTCCGGCACGGCCCGCTTCTCGCCCTACCTGGCGCCGCTCGCGGTTGGCCCCATGTTGGCCACCATCTTGCTGGGTCCCCCTGCCGGGCTCGGCACGGCGGTCTTGCTGGGCCTGATGGCCGACCTGGGGACGGATATCAGCCTCGTGTTGAGCCTGGCGGGAGGTTTGGCCGGGGTATACGGCGTGGCCACGGTAAGCCAGCGCAACGACCTCGTGCGTTCGGGAGTGCTGGTCATGGCGGGCAACCTGGCGGCGATCCTGGGGTTGTCGCTGGTTGGCGGCCGCTCCTTCGCCGAGCCGGCGCTATGGGTGGATCACCTGTGGGGGATGGCCAACGGTTTCCTCTCGTCCGTCCTGACCCTGGGGTCGCTGCCTTTCCTCGAGAACCTGTTCGGGATAGTGACTCCCTTGAAGTTGTTGGAACTAAGCAACCCCAACCAGCCGCTCCTGCGAAAATTGCTACTCGAAGCCCCGGGGACCTATCAGCATTGCCTGCAGGTGGCCAACATGGCGGAGGCGGCCACCGAACGCGTGGGCGGTGACGCGTTGTTGGCCCGGGTCGGCGCCTACTATCATGACATCGGCAAGGTCAAACGCCCCTATTTCTTCATCGATAATCAGCTATTCGGCGACGAGAACCCTCACGATCGCATCGCCCCGCACCTGTCGTCCCGGATCATCACCTCGCACGTGCGCGATGGAGTGGAACTGGCAAGGGAGCACAAGTTGCCCGAGCCCCTCATCGACTTCATTGAGCAGCATCATGGGACGGGTCTCGTCACCTACTTCTTCAACCGCGCCACGGAGGATGGCCGAGCTGAAGCAGTTGTGGAACAGGACTTCCGCTATGACGGCCCCCTCCCCCAGAC
The DNA here is from genome assembly GCA_003517845.1 of Clostridiales bacterium. GTDB lineage: Bacteria > Bacillota > Sulfobacillia > UBA995 > UBA995 > UBA995. Next base: position 5,205 of record DOZU01000174.1, read on the forward strand.
GAGAGAAACCGCCATCGTAATGCTGGCGGACGGGTGCGAGGCGGCGGTGCGTGCCATGCCGCAACCAAACCCCTCCCGGATCGAGGCGGTGGTTCGGAAGATCATCCGCGAGCGGCTGGACGGCGGCCAACTGAATCAGTCCGACCTCACCCTGCGGGACCTTGATGCCATCGCTGATGAATTCACCAAGCTGCTGACCGGCATGTTCCACGTGAGGGTACAATACCCGGAGGACATCGCTGGGGAAGCGGAATCCCGCCCCGCAGCCGGGAGCGACCCGCAATGAGCACGGTCGTGGATATCGTCAACCGGCAGGAGGAGTTCGCGATAACCGCCGAGGCCGAGGACTCACTTCGCAGCGCAGCCCTCGCCGCTCTGGCGGCCGGGGACTGGCGGGGACCGGCCGAACTCAGTCTGTGCCTGATGGATGACGCGGCCATGGCCGACTTGAACCGCCGTTACCGAGGGATTGACGGTCCCACCGATGTGCTGGCGTTCCCTCAGCCGGGACCGGCGCCGCCGGAGGAGCCGCCGCACCTTGGGGATGTGGCGGTCGGCGTACAACGGGCGGCCGCCCAGGGAACCAGCCTGGAGGAGGAAATGATGCAACTGGTGATCCACGGCGTCCTGCACCTTCTGGGCTTTGACCACGAGGACGAGGCGGGTGCCGGAGCTATGCAGGAACGGGAACGCCTCGCCCGGTCGGCAGCGGCCTCATCGCCATGACCGCCCGCGATGGCGGTCTGGTCCGGAGTTTCCGGGGAGCCTGGTACGGCCTGGTCACAGCCTACCGCCAGGAGCGCAATCTGCGCCTCCACGCGGCGGCGGCCTGGCTGGTCCTGGGTCTGGCAGCCCTGGCCGGGGTCACGGCCGGCGAGGGCGTGGATCTGGTCCTGCTGGTAGGGCTGGTCCTCGTGGCGGAGTTGGTGAACACGGCCATGGAACGACTGGGCGACGTGGAGGCCGGCAACCGTTTCTCCGTCCTGGTAGGGGAAGCCAAGCGGGTAGCAGCCGCGGCCGTGCTGATTTCGGCGATCGCCGCTATGGGCGGAGGCATCCTGATCTTCGCCCCGCGCCTACCGGCGATGCTGCGCCGAGCGGATGCCTTTCTGGTAGATCACCCGCTGGCGGTGGGGTTGCACCTGTCGGTGCTACTCATCCTGTCCCGGCAGGCAATGACCGGGCGCCGGGTCGCGCGGAGGTCAGGCCGATGATGAGGCGGATACGCAATGCCCTCCTGGCCGGCTTGCTCGTCCTCTTGCCGGTGTTCTTGACTTATCTCATCTTCGAGTGGCTTTTGCGCTTGTTGGATGGGGTAGCCGGGCGATGGGTGCAGCTGGTTTTCGGACGGGCGATACCGGGCCTGGGGGCAGTCATCACCATCATGGTGGTGCTCGCCACCGGATTCGTGACCGCCAACCTGGTGGGCCGGCGGCTGGTCGCATACGGCGAGAGCCTCATCAACCGTGCCCCGCTCGTGCGGACCATCTATCAGGCGTCCAAACAGATCGTGGGCGCATTCTCCCGGCAAGACACCGCAGCCTTCAAGCAGGTCGTGCTGGTGGAGTACCCTCGGCGCGGCGTCTGGTCCATCGCTTTCCTGACCGGCGAGCTGGAAGGCGAGCTGCCGAGACGGCTCGGCAAGCCGCTGGTGAGCGTGCTCCTTCCGACCACCCCCAATCCCACCTCCGGGTTCCTGTTGATCGCGCCGCGGGATGAGGTGATCTTCCTGGACATGCCGGTGAGCGAAGGGTTCAAGCTGGTAATCTCCGGGGGGCTCCTGTCCGGATCTGCCCCCGTCGATGGTTCGCCACGCCCGCCGGCGGTGGCCAGTGATTGCCCGACGGCCGGCGAGGAGCGATGATATGGGCGCCCGGGCCAGAACCGCCGGGGTCGTTGCCCTCACCCTGGTGTTAACAGGGTTCAGTGGGTGCGCTTGGCGGACCCACTCTCCGATAGTACTGCCGCCTGCCATCGCCGAACCCGCAGCCTTGCCGGGAGGACATGATGCTTGTCCTCTCTGCGGAGAGCCGGCGGAAGAGGCGCAGATCGCCCGCCGTATCCTGGCCGTAGTCATCGACAACCATCCGCTGAGCCGCCCCCAGGCAGGCCTGACTCGGGCTTGCCTGGTATTCGAGTTCCCCGTCGAAGGGGGAATGACCCGCTTTCTTGCCATGTACCTCTGCCGCGAGGCGCCGGTCCTGCTCCCCATCCGCAGCCTTCGCCCGTACTTCCTCGACTGGGCGGCGGAAC
>DOZU01000236.1 GCA_003517845.1 Clostridiales bacterium
GGGATAAGCCTGTAGAAGCTCCTGGGAGTGGGCCGGCGGACCCGCCGGGCAGCTCGGCGGCGCCTCCACCAGTTTGGCGGCTCCGGGATCATCCCGGGGCCGTCCGCCTTTCGGGAATCGCGAATCACGGAGAAGGCGCTGATATCCCTCTCGTGCCCAGAGGGCGTGAGGACGGCGTGGCGACGAGAGACCTCATTTTAGTTGGCCGCGATCACAACCGCGCCCCTGGCTGCGACCATCATCGCGGCCGCGACCCCATCCTCGCGGTAGATGGAGGATTTTAGCCAGAGACGGCGAATCATGCTGCGGTGAGCCCGGCTGTGTTGCCGGGTGTTTTTTTGCGAATAGCCGCTCATCACTGCTGAGCATAAGCGGCGACAAGTCCCGGCGCGAGCGGTCCGGAGCAACATCGGGCAGAAAGGAAGCGTGGGCAAATGCGTACCGTTCAGGACGTACTGGAGGCACTGGATAGGATCACAGGTGGCCGAGTGGTCAAAGGGCCGTCAGACATCTCGAGCGGGAAGAACCCGTTCGTGGTCAGCAAGTCCTCCCACATTCCCGGCAAGGCGATCGTCGAGACCCCGGGTCTGGTGTTCGGCGACCCCAGCTGGCCTGTTCGTAAGGCGGGCATGCTGATGACGCTGACCGAGAGCGGCATTGAGCTGGCCTCCGCGCTCGGCATTGAGCTGGTGGTGGCCCACCACCCCATTGCGGACGCCGCTAACTCGGGTGGAGTGCCTCTCCGCAACTACCTCGGTCTGTACCGCATCGCTGCGATCGAACTTCACGAGGCCTTTCACGGCCTGCATCCCGGGATTCCTTACCTGCACGGCCACCGGGCCTTCCGCGTGGACGTGGCCTATGGCGGCGTTCCAGGAAACATCCTGTTTGTAGGCAAGCCGCTGGAGGACGTGAACCGGCTTGGCGACATGGTGGAGAGGCTGGCCCGGTTCATGAACTACGAGGAAGAGGAGCGCCTGCTGGACGCCGAGCGGGATATCCGCCGGGTGCGCGAGCTATGGGAAACGTCGGTGGCGGTGCGGGCGAAAGTCCTGGCCGGTGACCCGAACAGCCAGGTGGGGACGGTCCTCCACATCTTCCCCCACACCGGCTTCACCGTTGAGCACCTTGAGCGGGCCAAAGCCGAGCATCCCGAAGCCACCACCGTCCTGGCCACCATCAGCCGCGTGCCCGTGGACCATGCCCTTGTCGCCAAAGCACGCGAGTTGGGGATGCACTTCGTGGTCGGCAATTCCCACGCCGTGGAGCTATTCGAGAATTGGCTGCCCCTGTCCTACGCCCTGCGCGACCTGCTGCCGGAGGTGGAGTACTTCGTGCTTCGCGAACGGGTCTCGGCGACCAGACTTGAGGACACGGGCAACGAGTCCATCCGCCAGTACGCGAGCCAGATGGCGGACAGGTACCTGCTGAAAAAAGCATAGGGAGGAGGGATGGCCCGTCCTTCGGGCCCGGCACGCACAGATAGTCTGACCCAAACAAGCCAGTTTTGACTACAGGGGAGGTACGCGCGTGTCCAATAAGGATCTCCAGAGGCGCACCTGGCACAGCACCGAGTACGTCGGGATGGGAGTCCTCATCCTGCTCATGTTTGGCCTACTGGCAGCCCCGCAGTGGATGGGTGGACTCTTTGACGCCATGTTCAGGAGAGCGCTGCCCATCGTTGCCACCGTCTTCCTGACCGGACTGGTGGGCACGGCCATCATCGTTAGCGTCATGACCGGACGGATTCTCGAAAGGCTCGGGCTCACCGATGCCCTGATGCGAGTGTTCGTCCCGATAGTGGGGCGGATGGGAATCCATTCGGCGGTGGTCATTCCCGGCGTCTACAATATCCTGGGCGACATCAACGCTGCCGGCCGCATCGCCGGCCCGGTATTGAAGAACGCCGGCGCCACCCGCGACGAGCAAAAGATCGCCATCGCCACCATGGTGCAGTCCCAGCAGTCCTTCTCCACCTTCATGCTCGGACTGATCGCGATGACGGCGGCGGGGATCAGTGCCTTCCCCGTCATCCTGCTGGGGGTATTCGGACCGCTGGTAGTCATGCCGTTTATACTGAAGCACACCATCTACCGGAACACCAAGGCCGTCACCCTCGCAGAGATACCGCGCTTCACCCCGACCACGAAGGGTGTGCTGCCGACCATCTTCGGCGGAGCCAAGGAAGGCGCGGAACTCCTGTTCCTCCTGATCATCCCCGCCGTGGCCGTGGTGTTCGCCTTCATCGGTGCTCTGGAGTACATGGGCGTCTGGCAGCCCATCAACAACGCTCTGGTGGCAGGGCTGTCGGCCCTGCGCATCGACCCTGAGACGGGCATAGTCGCCATCCTGGCTTCCCCCACCGTTGCCATGGGCAACCTCATCAAGACCGCCGCCGAACTCGATCCGCGGCTGGTGGTGGGATCGTTCGTCCTGGCGGCTTCCGGGTTCCCGCTCAGCGTCGTGCTGGGTCAGATCCCCACAATATGGGCGGGGGTCTCCGACTTGACCGAGCGGGAAGCACTGGAGGCAGCAGTCGTAGGCATAGTGTTCAGGGTCGCCACGGCCGCCCTCTTGGCCATCGCACTGACACCGCTGGTAATATAGGCTGGTTGACGACGCAAGGTGATGAAGATGCCGGGCGCGCCCTGTTCGCGGGGCCGCCCGGCCCGAGTAAAGAAGAGAGGTCAACGCTGATCCGACCCCTCCCGGGCCAGTCAATCGCAACATCGGGACGCCGGAGCGGGAACACCTGGTCTCCAACCCCGGCCCCGACAATCCTCACGCCCAGGTAGTCGAGGTATAAGCCTGGATCCAGGAGGATGCTATTGGACACCTCACTCTCGAGCCGGACGGTGGATCCTGCTTTCAGCCGGCAGGGCACAGGGTGGGCGGGCTCCGTCTCGTACGCCCCGAGACCGATCGGAAACCGGTCAATGCGAAAGCGCCTCCTGCGTCCCGTGGCGGCAAGCCGATGACCTGCAAGAAAGCAGGCGGTATCCTGGTATTCGTCCATCCCCTCCGAGCCTTCCACCAAGGCACCGTCCACCGTCAACCAGGTCCGAAAGTGGTCCCCTGCGGCCATGGCGATAGCTTTCTCGGGCACCAGTTCCGCGCCGATCAGCACTTGCGGTCCCCCCTGTCGCACGCGACACCTCCATATTACGGCAGTCCTCCCCCCGAGGTGCACAATGAGAAAGTCAATAACCGCAGGATCGTTGACGGGGCGGGTGCCAGCTTGCTATGATCTGCCTGACTTGAATCGGGGGTGACCGCGATTCGGCCGGATGGACGGGGACCGGATATGCTCAGACCATGCTGCATCAACCGGAGTGTGCTCAAGCACCCTGAGGGTTCGGCGTTGATTGTCCTCGGCGACACGCAGGTCATCTGCACCGCCTCCGTTGAAGAGCGAGTGCCCGCTTTCCTGCGGGGCAGCGGACGCGGTTGGGTTACGGCGGAGTACGGCATGCTCCCACGCGCGACGGCTGAAAGACAACCCCGGCCAGGGAACGCCGGGCGCCCATCCGGCAGGATCTACGAGATCCAGCGGCTCATCGGCCGGTCACTGAGGGCGGTGGTCGATCGCGACCGGTTGGGCGAGCGGACGCTATGGATTGACTGTGATGTCCTGCAAGCCGATGGGGGCACGCGGACGGCGGCGGTCAGCGCCGCCTGTGTCGCCCTCGCCGAAGCGTTGGCCCGGCTGCGCAGTGAAGGACGCATCGAGCAATGGCCGCTGCGGGACTTGGTGGCCGCGGTCAGCGCCGGAGTCGTGAATGGGCAGTTGCTGCTGGACCTCGCGTATCTTGAAGATGCCGGCGCCGCCGTCGACCTCAACGTGGTCATGACCGGCGGCGGGCGGCTGGTCGAGATTCAGGGTACCGGCGAGGCAGGCCCCTTCGAGTTCGGGCAACTGCACGAACTCATCGCCCTGGTGCGAGCGGGCATCTCGGGACTGCTCGCCCGCCAACGCGAGGCTTTGGCCGGGATACCCGGTCTGGAAGCCTGGCTCCGAGGAGGAGGGTAGCGCGTTGCCCCGCGCACTGGTACTGGCGACCGGCAATCCCGGGAAGTTGGCCGAGTTGCTCCGCGGACTGGAACCGCTAAGTCGGGAAGGGATAATCGAGCTGCTCACCCCATCTTCCTTCCCATCCGTGCCCTTCCCGCCGGAGACAGGTTCCAGCTATCGGGAGAATGCGACGGCCAAGGCCCAGTGGTGGGCGTGCCGGACGGGCCGGCTCGCCCTGGCGGATGACTCCGGTCTGGAAGTAGCCTGGTTGGCCGGCGCCCCCGGAGTGCATTCCGATAGCTGGGCCGGCCCTGGCGCGTCCAGCATGGACAAAAATCGGCGGCTGCTCGAGGCACTGCATGGGGCCGCCGACCGCCGGGCCGTGTTCCGGTGTTGCCTGGCCCTGGCCTGGCCTGACGGGCGACTTTGCCACTTCGAAGGGGCCTGCGAGGGGACGATAACCGAGCGGGCGCGAGGACGGAACGGGTTTGGTTATGATCCCTTGTTCCAGGTGCTCGCGCCCGGCCGTACCCTGGCGGAACTCGATCCGGAGGACAAGGATCGTCTGAGCCACCGGGGCCGGGCGTTGGGGGCACTCAGGCGCTTGCTTGAGTCCGAACCGGAGGCGATCGAGGGGACGCGCGGATGCGGATAGCCCTGGTCTCAGACACGCACGGCCAGATACAAGCCGTCCAGCAGGTTCTTGCGGCCGGCGACGCCATTGACCTCCTGCTCCACGCGGGCGACCACTATGCGGATGGCCTGAAACTGGGCCAGAACCTTCGGGTGAACGTCAAGGCGGTCACCGGCAACTGCGACCTCATGGTCGCCGGTCCCGAGGAAGAGATCTTCCGCGCCCGGGACCGGCGCATCCTGCTGATTCACGGCCATCAGTTCCGCGTCAAGCGCACCTATCATCCCCTGGTACGCAGGGCCGTTGAACTCGCCGTGGACGTGGTCGTCTTCGGCCACACCCACCTGCCCATGATATTCCAGGAGCAAGGGATCCTCTTCGTCAACCCCGGCAGTCCGACCCGCTCCATGGCGGCGGATGGGCGCCGCACCTTTGCCATCCTCACCTTGAAACCTGCCCCCCGCGCCGCAATCATCCCGCTGGAGCCGCAACCGCGCGGCGAAAAACCCGACTAAATCACCCCGCGCCGCCCAATAATAAGGGACGAACCGATTTCCATACGAGGGGGGTCCCAAGTGCACCATTACTCCAATATCTCCCAACGCGAGTTCCTGGACGTGGGAGAGCTATGTCGGGCTGAAGCTACTGTGGCGGAGAAACTGGCCTTCTTCGCCGATCGGACTCAGGACCCGGACATCCGACGCCTCTGCAACGAGCACGTTGCCAGGCACATCAGCAACTACAACACCTTGATCGGCGAGATCCAGCGCATGACCGGCGGCCCAGGCGGTCCGCACGGCGTGCGCCATTCTTGATCGGGAGGAGGCCGCGCCGTGCAACCCAATCCAAGTGGGCATCACCTTTCCGACCGTACCATCACCATGGACTGTCTCGATAGCTGCAAGAACCTGTCCCACATGTACCACATGGCGACCGAGGAGGCCGCCGACCCGTCCTTACGCAGGACGCTGGAGCACCTCCTGACATCCACCCTGCATATGAGCGACGAGGTGTTTCGGACGAGCCATCGCCACGGCTGGTACCAGGTGCCCAACGCTGAGCAGGGACAGGTTGGCCACTTCTTGAGCCAGCACCGTCAGGTGGAGGGCGGGCATCGCGTCCCCCCCCAGTCGTTTGCGGGCCATGACCCGCGATGGGGCGAGCGGGTTAGCCCCGACGTCGGCGGATTCCCGCACTCGGCGGCCCCGGTGTTTGGAGGACCCATCCGGGCTGAAGCCACTTCCCATGCCGGTGATCGCCCCGGCGAGCGCCGGGATAGCCCGGGCTGGGACCAGCGGTCCCACTAGCATCCAGGCCAACGCCACCAGGGTCCGCCGTGGTCAGGTCAGGTCACGGCGGTCCCTGGCATCCCCTCGCTCCTCACCGCCAGGGACCGACACTGACTCCCGTGGCCATCCGTTGACTTCGCCCCCACGCTCGACCTATACTGAAGGCGCACCACGATTGGACACGCAGCTTGCGGGGCGTAGCGCAGTTTGGCAGCGCGCCTGCTTTGGGAGCAGGAGGTCCCGGGTTCAAATCCCGGCGCCCCGACCATAGTCTTTTGACGGCGGCGATCGCGCCATGCTATACTGGAACATGTCGGCGAGCGGGAGTAGCTCAATGGTAGAGCCCTGCCCTTCCAAGGCAGCCACGTGGGTTCGATTCCCATCTCCCGCTCCAGATACGCGCCTGTAGCTCAGGTGGACAGAGCACGGTCCTTCTAAGTCCGGGGCCGCAGGTTCGA
>DOZU01000025.1:0-991 GCA_003517845.1 Clostridiales bacterium
GGTTCTGAACCCGCCCCTACGAGGGCGGGATGACCGTCCCGCCTTTTCCCCTGCCCGCTTTTCCCCCAGCACCTCTTCTCCTCGCCCACATATGATGCTTACCAGCGCTTACTCGTGCCGCCGGGGAGGCAGCACCCCTTGACGGGATACACGCTGGGCCGGATGGACCGGGGGACGCCTGAGCCCGTACTGGCGCTGCCGCCGTCCTGGCACCACGACCTCAACCTGCCGGCAGGCGGGAGGGTGCGGGTGTCGGCCGGAAGTCGCAGCGTCCTTGCCACTCTGGTCGACCGGGTCTCGCGGACAGAGGACCTGCGCGGTAACCGCGCACTGCTCGATGGACTTCGATTGCCCGAGGGGGTTCGGCTGGGCCTGACCAGCTGCGAAGGGGGCAATGGCCGTGAACTTCGGCTAGGTCCGGTCGTGGGGATCCTGACGGCCCGGGGTCGTCGGAGCCGTTTTGGCTGTCAGACACCGATCCTGAGAGAGATGACGCGATTTGCCGGCGAGCAGGGCGTGCTGGCCTTCGCCTTCACGCCTTCCGGCATCGACTGGGAGCGCGGGACGATACGCGGCCACGTGTTCCGGGAGTGGCACCGAGGATGGCGATCCGGCCAGTTCCCTTTCCCTGATGTGGTATACAACCGGGTTCCGAGCCGCAGGGCCGAACGGAATCCGCTCATGGCGACCACCTCGGCGAGACTGGTCCGCTTGCTGGGGCCCCGTTACTTCAACCCGTGTTTCCTGGACAAGTGGCATACCTACCGGGCACTGGCCGGCGACCCACGGCTCAGAGCCTTGCTCCCCGAGACCCGCCGCTACTCGGGAGTGGGGGACCTGTTGGACATGCTGGACCGGTTCCGTGAAGTCTATCTCAAGCCTACCGGCGGCAGCCAGGGACTGGGCATCATCCGCGTGGTACAAGGCGGGGATGGGCAGTTCACTCTGCAGCACCAGGGGAAGAAAGGAGTTCGACTGGGGGTGGCCCGCG
>DOZU01000025.1:1327-4246 GCA_003517845.1 Clostridiales bacterium
CCGCGCCCCCGCCGCGGCCGGGCGATCGTCCACCGGGTGCGCAACACTGCTTTGACCATCACCCCGCTGATCGAGGCGGCCCTGGGGATGACGCTCGGCGAACTCGGGCTGGATCTGGGTGTGGACCGGACGGGTCGCATCTGGCTGCTTGAGGTCAATTCCCGTCCGTGGCGTACCGTGAACCCCGAACGGGGGTCCATCGCCCGGACGCGCCTGGCCCTGCTACGTCCGCTGGCCTATGCGCGTTGCCTTGCAGGATTCAATCGACCGGCGGGCGCGGCCCGAGTGGTCACGGGGGAGTTGGCGCGATGAGCCGGGTGCGGGTAGGCATGCTCACCACGACCCAGGGCGGCGGGGGCTTTGGTGAACAGGCGCCGCTGTTCCGCGCGTTGCTCCGGTCGGCCCGGCGGGAAGGCTGCATCGCCTACGTCTTCACGCCGGCCGGCGTGGACTGGGACGCGGGCAGAGTACGGGGTTGGGTGGCGTCCCCGGGCGGAAGGTGGCGGTGCCGCAGCTTCCCGATGCCCGACGTCATATATGATCGCATCGTGTGCCGGGAGGACCTCCGCCGGCCGGCCGTGGACGGGGCGCTCTCGCGCCTGAAAGCCATGTACCGCGGACGTTACTTCAACCCGTGCCTCCTCGATAAGTGGGAGGTGTACCAGGCGCTGGCGAGCGATGCGTCCCTTGACGAGCACCTCCCGGAGACGCGGCTGCTGACTACCCCCGACGTTGCCAGGGATATGGCCGGCCGCCACCCGGTGATGTTCATCAAGCCGCGTCGCGGCACCCAGGGCCGGCGGATTGTCCGCCTCGACCGCCGGACCTCGGACCCTATGGGCTCTTACCGGGTACGCAGCCAGATCTGCCGGGAGCAAACCGTCCCCACCCTGGATCGGGCAATGGCGATTGCAGCGCCGGGCACGGAGGACCTCATCCAGCAAGGGATTGAAGGACCGTCCATTCGGGGCGGCCGTCCTTTCGACCTGCGAGCGCTGCTGCATCGCGACGGCCGAGCCGGGTCGCGGGCGGAGTCGGGCTGGCGACTCACCTGTATCGTGGCGAGAGTCGGGCGCCGAGGCGCCATAACCTCCAATCTGCACACGGGAGGCACAGCCGTACGCGCGCGAACGTTACTGCGTGAAGTGTACCGGGCGCGGCCCAGTCAGGCTCAAGCGGCGCTCACGCGGCTGCGCCGTCTTGCCCTCACGGTCCCCCCGGCACTGGAACGTAGTTTCGGGCATTTTGGCGAGCTGGCGCTCGATCTCTTGCTCGACGGTCAGGGAAACCCCTGGCTGCTGGAGGTCAACTCCCGGCCCGGCCGCCGGGCGCTCGTCTTGGCCGGCGAGGGTAGAGCGCGCGCCCTCGCTGGGCGGCGGATTTTCCGCCATGCCCGCAGCCTCGTGGAAGGTGATGACCGATGAGGGTAACGGCCAGACTGGAGACCGGCCTGGGTGGCAAGGGCGAGTGTCGGCTTGAACTGCCACCGCCGGCCATTTCCCGGTTGATGCTCGCCGATGGGGGACGGGTCACCATCCACTTCGGCCACGCCCACGGGTTGGCCGAGGTCCAACCGGCGACGCGGCCCCGAGAAGGTAGCCTGCGCTTTGCTCCTGCTCTGAGCGGCCGGTTTCTGGCGGGCCACCCCTTGAGGCTGGGGAGGTCCCCCGAAGGAGTCAGGCTGGGACCGCTCATCGGCGTGATGACCCTCTTCGCCGCGTCGCGCCCGCGGGTGACGGCAAGCCTCGGACCCCAGGACGCTTCCCTGCGCGGGCTAGCGCGGACTGCGGCGGCCCAGGGAGCGGTCGTGGCCGTGTTCTGGCCGGGGGCGTTTCGCCCTCACCGGGCGGCATTGCGAGGCTACGTCCTCTCGCCATCGGGTGCCCGCTGGCGCCGGCTGACTTTGCCCTGGCCAGATATCGTCTATAACCGCGTCTCCAGCCGATCCCGGGAACGCCGCGCCGGGCTGCAGGCGGTGTACCGGGCTCTCGACGCCCGTTACGGCCCCCGGTTCTTCAACCCGGGCTATCTCGACAAGTGGGACGTATACCGCTGGTTGCGAGCCCGGCCCGACACCGCCGCTTACATGCCGGATACGGTGCGATTCGGCAGCGGCGGGCTGCGGGACATGGTGGCGCGCCACCCGGTCCTGTACCTGAAACAGTCCGGGGGCAGTCTGGGACTGGGCATCATCCGCATCGACCGACTCGGCTCCTCGGCCTTCCTGGTGCGGCATCAGCGAGGGCCGGGGGAGGTGAGGCGTTTCGTCGCGCGCGGCCTGGGCGGCCTACGTGGCACCGTGCGGCGGCTGATCAAGACGCGCGCCTATCTTGTGCAGCAGGGGATAGATCTTGCCACCTTCGCCGGACGGGCCTACGATGTGCGGGCGCTGGCCCAGAAGGATGGCAGGGGACGCTGGACGCTGACCGGCATGGCGGCTCGCGTCGCCGGCAGGGGTGGCATTGCCACCCACGTTCCCAACCGTGGGACTCGCCAGCCGCTCCTCACTGCCTTGAGGTCCAGCTTCGGGAGCGAGGAACTGGTGGCCCGCATCGCCGCCGATCTCGAACAGGCGACGCTGATCCTCGCCCGGGGGTTGGATGAGGAACGCGGTGACCGGTTCGGGGAACTCTCCCTTGACTTGGCCGTGGACCGCGCCGGCAGAATCCGGGTTCTCGAACTCAACGCCAAGCCCTTGCGTTTCGACGAGGACGTCATCCGGCAGCAGGCATGGCTCCGGCTGGTAGAGTACAGTCGATACCTGTTGCGCTTCAATCCCCTGCCCGACGAGGCGGATGCCGCCGATAGCGGTAGCTAGGCAGGAAGGGGCGCCGACGTGCTGGCAGTCACCGGTCGGCCGGGGGAGGAGACCGCCGAGCGCCTCGCGGCACGGCTGCGGGATGTGGGAGAGGCGGCGGG
>DOZU01000102.1:0-8027 GCA_003517845.1 Clostridiales bacterium
GGCCGTCTTGTAGCAGATGCCATTGGCGCACGCCCAGTCCGATAGCTTCATGGCAATAATATGCCACTGAAGCCCCCAGCTTTCAATAAAGTATTCACCAGTTGCGATCCCTCCCCTCCGGTGGCTGTATCGTTCAGGCTGAGCGTCATGCGGCATAGGACGGCGTCGAGTATGCGGAACTCGACGTCGGTTGCGAATCCATGGCGCAAATACCAGCGATAGGCGGGCGACTCGGGCACGGTGGTGAGGCTCAGGCCGCGGTAGCCCTGGGCGGCAGCCTTGTCCTTCAGGAAGGCGAGCAAGCGATCGCCATAGCCGCGGGTCTGCGCGGCCGGGGACGTGGCGATCAACTGCAACTCCTGGAAGCCAGGCCGCGGCGAGAAGGCTGCGGTCACAGCCTTCCAGCGGTCCGGAGCCCAGGTCCGGACCTCGCCCACCAGTTGACGGAGGCCGTTCCACCCCAGCGTCCAAACGAATTCGCCCCCGAAGCGCACCAGCGCAAGGTGCGAGCGGAAGGTGAGCCGGGCTGCAGCATCGGTCAGGAGCGCGGCCGACACCAGCGCGCCATCGGCGGCAAGCCCGTACCAGCGGGCATCGGCGGCCGACCCGTAAGCGCCGTACGTCATCCTGGTGGCTGCCGCCGCGAACCGGCGGGAGACGAAGACGGCACCCCGGGCCGGCGAGTCGGGCACCGGGTCCACGAAGGCACTCCAGAACACGGCCCTGGCTTCCGCTCGCCTTGCAGGCGTAAGTAGTTCGGTCGGCTCAGCCATGACCTGATCTCCTCGCTTCGCTTCAGAAAAAGGCAGGGAGAAGCAAGCCGACTACCAGGGCCAGAACCGCCAACGCCAGGAACAAGACCAGGATCAAGGAAAGGAAGTAGATGAGCACGGCCCGGCCGGTGGACGTGACGAAAGTCTCACGCAGCGCCAGCACGCTCAGCACGATCACCCAGATGCTCAAGGCCGCCGTGCCCAGCGCGTTCAGTGCCATCCCGGCCGGCCCCAGGGTCACCCCCAGCAAGGCAAAAGGTGCCTGGAAGACGGACGGCACGTTGGCCAGAGCCAGTCCCGATAGCAGTCCCCGAAAGTTGCCCCGCGACCCGAGCAAGCGGGCCACGCCGTAACCTATCCCGGCCTGGACGAGCAGGAGGAAGCCTCCACCGGCGATCGTCGCCAGGGCAAGGGGTGCCGGTCCGCCCACCAGGTCAGCGTTATGCGGCGCGGCGACCGCCGACGACCAGCCGGTGATGGCCGCGACCATTGCCAGGACGATCAAGGCCGGACCAAGGGAGCGCCCGTCGCCGACCTGGCGGAGCATGTCCCTCGGGCGCGTCAGGATCCCGACAACCATCTCTGCAAAGCCAGGTCCCATCATCCGTTCCTCCGCGATCACCATCTGGGTAGCAGGTGGAGTTCAAGTTGCTGGCGTAACAGCAGGGCGTCCTTGCCTAGCAGCGCGACACTCACGCGGTCGAGCAGCAGCGAGGGGAAATGGCCCAGGGTCTGCCACCAGGGAACGGCGGGCAGGGTGATGTCTACCGGCTCGGGGTAGGCTACTCCCGCCAACTCGGCTGCTTCCTCGATGGCCAGGTCAAGACCGCCCAGGCGGTCGACCAGTCCCAGCGCCTGGGCCTGTTGCCCGGTGAACAGCTCTCCCGTGGCTATCGCGCGCACCCGTTCGAGGTCGAGTCGGCGGCCCTCGGCCACCGCCTGGATGAACTGCCGGTGCAAGTCATCCAGGAATTCCTGGAGGATCTGCCTGCTCTCCGGGGTCAGCGGCTCCATGCCCACACCCTTGTGTTCGCCGGCCGTCAGCACCTCAGCCTGGATCCCCAGGCGCTCGTAGAGCCCTCCCAGGTAAATATGGCTCATGATCACGCCTATGCTCCCGGTAATGGTCCCCGGCTGGGCGACGATGCGGTCGGCGAACACGGAGATGTAGAGGCCGCCGGACGCGACCCCGTCCGCCATGGATACCACGACCGGTCGAGGGAAGTCGCGGATCAAGCCGCCAATCTCCTGGGAAGCGGCCACCGAGCCGCCCGGGCTCTCGATGCGCAAGACCACGGCGGCGATACGGGGGTCGGCCTCAGCGAGGGCCAGCAGCCGGCGGACGGCGGCGGGGGTGATGCCGGCTCCCCCGAGGACTGCTGCCGGCCCTTCGGCGATGCCTCCGGTCAATGTGATCACGCCGATATTCCCCCGGACCAGCGCCCGCCAGTCCCGGGCGAAAACCGCCGACAGGATCAGGGAGCCTATCACCAGGACCCCGATTGCGAGCAATAGCCACCGGTTGCGGTTCACCCGCTCCGCCCCCTCCCTGGCACGCTGGCGAGATGTGCCATAATTTGCCGTCATACACTTTCCCATTCTAGGCGGGCCGCCAGCTTTCCTCCCCTAGTCCGGCTGGGCAGCCCGCAAGGCGTCGAGCACGGCCTGGAAATCGCCAGGAACCGGCGCCTCGAAGGTGAGCCGGTCGCCGGTCCGAGGATGGCGGAAGGTCAGGCGGAAGGCATGCAGGGCCTGACCGCTCAGCCGGGGCAGCCCTTGCTTTTCCAGCAGGCGGCGGGCACCGCCGCCATACACGGGGTCGCCTACTACCGGATAGCCGAGGTGCGCGAGATGCACCCGGATCTGGTGGGTCCGTCCGGTATCGAGCGACAGATGCAAGAGCGTAAACCCGGGCAAGCGTTCGGCCACCCGGAAGCGGGTCACCGCATCCTTTCCCTCTCCCGGCGTCAACACGGCGAAGCGCTGGCGGTTCACAGGATGGCGCCCGAGCGGGGCACAGATGATCCCTTGCTCGTCCAGCACGACTCCGCGAACCAGAGCCAGGTATTCCCGGCCGGCCGCGCGATCGCGAAGTTGATGGGCCAGCGACTCGTGGGCCGCGTCGTTCTTGGCCACCATCATCAGCCCGGTGGTGTCCTTGTCCAGGCGGTGCACGATGCCCGGACGGTATTCATCCCCCAGGCTGGACAGGGTGCCACAATGGTAGAGCAAGGCGTTGACCAGGGTGCCGGCATGGTGGCCCGGCGAGGGGTGAACTACCATGCCCCGCGGCTTGTTGATGACGATGAGATCGTCATCCTCATACACGACATCCAGTTGGATGCGCTCGGGCTCGGGGTCGACGGCGTCCGATGGCGGCACTATCACCTCGATCTGCTCGCCGCCGCGGATCCGATGGGCGGCGCGGCAGACCTCGCCGTCGACGGTGACCCAGCCCTCTGCCAGGAGACGGCCGGCGCGGCTGCGGGAGATGCCGAGTTCGGGGCAGGATGCGAGGTAAGAGTCGAGTCGTTCGCCCGCCCTCGCCCGAGGGACCAGCAGGAATTGAGGCTTGACCGGCCCGTTCACCCGCGATTGCCCCGGTGAAGCAGCCACCCCACCAATAGCATCGCGCCGACGACGATCGCCGAGTCGGCGAGATTGAAGATGGGCCATACCCTGAAGTCGAGGAAGTCGGTGACGTGGCCTAGGCGCACGCGATCCACCAGATTGCCCCCGGTGCCGCCGAACTGCAGGCCGAGCGCCAATTGCAGGAAGGACTCCTCCTTCCCCATGCGGTGGCTGACAAACGCCAGGGCGCCCAGGGCCAGGATGCCGACCGCAATCAACGGGAGCCGCGCGCCTGGCAGCAACCCGAAGGCCGCCCCGGGGTTGAGGGCATGGGTGAGGTAGAAGGCTCCAGGGACGACGGCCAACGATTCGCCGACCGGCAGCCAGACGCGAACCGCTGCTTTGGTCGCCGCATCGAGGACGAGAACCGCGAGCGCCGGCAAGGTGAAGAGCAAGCTTCCCCACCGCCTCCCCATTTCATCTCGTCGCCGGCCTGCGTTCGCTATGGGGACCGGCTTTGCCTGTCGCAGTTCGCCGTCACCTCCTTCACGGTCGCGGGGGCGACCGCGCTAACTGCTCTTCGACGATGCGGATGACCGCAGCGATGAATCCTCCGACCACCGGCAGATTCAGGGCTAACACCCGCTGGAGCAGGTAAAGCACCATTGCGCCGAGGATGGTGAATCCGATCGCGAATCCGACTCCTCTTGCCACGCCGGCGACGAAATTCAGCAGCACCATGCGCCGCGGTTGCTCCACGAGCGAGACGTAGTCCGCCAGCCTCGTCCGCTGCAACTGGTGCGTCAACTCCGTCAGCCTCAAGTTCAGCTGTTCGATGAGCCTCGAATTCGCGTCGTCGTTCATGTTTCCCCCCGGCGACGGTTGCCCCCGGCAATTCGAGCACGCAGCGCGCGATAGGCTGGTTCCGCCCGGGTGTACGTCCAGTACAGGAAGGGTCGGAACGGGAGGTCATACTCCCCCACGTATTCGGCGAGGGTCGCACCAAATCCCCGCTTGAATCGGTACAGGCCATATAGCGGGCCGGCGGGGTCGAGATCGCCGGACACTCCCCGGAAGTCATACACGGTGCACCCCTGCTCCGCCGCCCACCTGATCATCGCCCACTGCAGGGCGTGGTTGGGCATGACCTGCCGGTGGCTATTCGAAGATGCTCCATACACGTACCAGGCAGTGGTCCCGAGGTGAAACAGGATCGTCCCGGCCAGCACCTCTCCTCGATATTCGGCGAGGAACAGACGGGCGAGGCCCTTCTCGACCAGGCAATCCCAAAGATCCTGATAGTACCGGTAAGAGCGGATCCCAAAGCCGTCCCGCCGCGCCGTCGCTTGCAGCAGTCGGTAGAATACGGGCAGGGGTTCCGGCGTCGTGGCGGGACGGGTCGTCACCCCGCGACGCACAGCTAGATTCACATTGTAACGCGTCTTGGGCGAGAAGCCGGCCAGAATGGCATCCAGGGGGCGCTCGAGGGACAGGCGCATCACATGCCGCGGCTGCACCCCTTCGAAACCCTGGCCGCGACCGGCCGGCCGGAAACCGGCTTCCAACAGCAGGCTGGCGAACCGGGTGTCCTCGACCCCGGGGTCGACCTTGAGGAAAGCCAAGCGCTCGCTAACGGCAATCTCGCGGAGGCCGTTGACCAGACACCCGAGGGCCTGGGGGCCGTCTACGACCGGGCCCCGGGGGGCGTAGCCCAACGCAAGTCCGCCCGGTCCGGGAAGGGGCCGCTTCAGGATCGAAACCACGGCGGTCCAGTCGGAGCCATCCCGCACCCCGTAGTGCCGGGGTACCCATCCGGTGCGGGATTTGAGTTCCCCCCAGGCGTGAGTCTGCAGCACATCGCCGCCCGGGGTGCGGGCAAGGTAAGCGGTGTAGCTGTCCCGGTCAGCGGGATGGCAGGATACGAACTCCTGGGCCATGGCTCAGTTCTCGGCCAGGCCTTGGAAGGGACCGCCGGCCCATGCCACCTTGCCCCCGACCACCGTCAGGACGGGGCGGATATCCTTCAAGGAGGGCGGGTCTGCCCGGGACGGGTCGACGGGTATGGCGACCATATCGGCGAACTTCCCTGGCTCGAGCGACCCCTTGCGATCCTCTTCGTGGGCCGCGTAAGCCGCACCGAGCGTGTACAACTGCAAGGCCTCAAGCGGGCTCAGCCGCTCCCGGGAGCGCCAGCCACGCGGCGGGAGTCCCTCACGATCTTGCCGGGTGACGGCGGCGTGAATCCCGTAGAATGGGTTCAGCGGTTCCACCGGCGCATCGGAACTCCCGGCCACCCGTACTCCCGCCTCGAGGAGCGACCGCCACGCATACGCGTGCCGCGTCCGTCGGAGCCCCAGGCGGTCCGGCACCCAACGGTAGTCTGACCCGACGAATGCCGGCTGCACGTCGGCCACCACCTCTGCCCGGGCCATCCTGCGGATGAGGGCGGAGGTCAGTACCTGGCAGTGCAGGAGCCGGTGCCGCGGGTCGCGGCGGGGTGCCGCCCACTGGGCCTCCTCGATAGCGTCCAGGGCGTTGGCCACCGCCAGATCGCCTATCGCATGGATGGCTACCTGCCGGCCTGCCCGATGAGTCATCATCACCAGACGTTTCAACTCCCGGAGGGGCGTAACCTGGATGCCCCGGTTACCAGGATCGTCGCGATAGGGATCGCTCAGGGCGGCCGTCCTGGCGCCTAGCGACCCGTCGGCGAATATTTTGACCGCCCCAAGCCGGAACCACTCATCGCTTGGCCAAGTGGTGGCCAGGAACTCCCCGAGGGCGAGATGGAACACGTCAAGGACAACTCGTAAGGGGACATGCCGCGGACCAACCGCGTTACGGTAAATGCTGCAGGCGCGCTCGAGCGTGCCCGCAGTCCTCACATCCTCCGGACGAACGGAGGTTATGCCAAGCGACAGGGCCTCCCCGGCCGCACGGCGCACCGCGGACTCAAGGTCGGCGGTAGATGGAGCAGGCACCGCGTCCGCTACCGCCTGAATGGCCGTCTCCCGGAGGATGCCGGTGGGGTCGCCGGTGACCGGGTCGCGGTCGATGGTGCCACCTGCCGGATCGGGCGAGGCGGGGGTGATTCCCGCCTGACGGAGGGCCCGCCGGCCGGCCACGGCCACGTGGCCGCAAGTCCTGTATAGCAGGCACGGGCGGCCGCCCGCCGCCTCCTCGATCTGGTCCTTTCCCGGCAAACTCCCGAGGCTGGCCTCGTCCCAGCCGCGGCCGAGAATCCATGCGCTCGGCGGCAAGCCAGCCGCAGCGGAGCGGATGCGGCTCAGGACCTCGCCGAGGGATGCGCGGGCGAGGTTCGGTTCATTGAGGCTGAGCCCGTAAGCCAGGAGGTGCAGGTGGCTGTCGAACAGGCCCGGCAGGACAACATGCCCTCCCAGGTCTATGCGTTCGACCTCGGCGCCGGCCAGCGGCAGGACCTCGTTCAGGGAACCCACGGCGACGATTCGACCTTCGCGGGCGAGTAACGCCTCCCCCCGCGGGTGCCGCGCGTCCAGGGTGATGATATCGCAGTTGAGGAACAACGAGCCCCTGCCGCCCGCACCCGCGTTCGCCATCAGCGTGAATCCTCCTTGTCGTCGAGCAAGTCGTCCACCCAGTGGCGACGACCCCGGGCCGGACCCGGTAGCTCGCCGGGACCCTGCGCCCCGCCGGAAGGGGTCAAGGGCTCAAAAGGCTCCTCCGGGACGGCCACGGGCTGGACGGTCGACTCCGGGAGGGGAGCGGAGCGCAGCCGCTGGTGACCTTCATCGTCATCCACATCTTGGGTGGCGTCCTGGAAAAGGTCGAGTTGACTCTCGAGGAAGTTGCGCATGCGCACGCGGAATACTTGAGCGCGTCGCCGCAGCTCATCGTACTCCGCGAAAGCTCGGCCCATCCTCGTCTGGGCCTCATCGATTACCCGTGTCGCCTGTTGTTCTGCCTGGCGGATGGCGAGCAGCGCCTCCTTGTCCGCGTTAGCCTTGATCTCCCGGGCAGTCTCCTGGGCGACGATCAGGGTCCGGTTCAGAGTATCCTCGAGGTTCCGGTAGTGTCGCAGCTCCTTCTCGCACTCCTGAATCCGATCGCGAAGGGCTGTGCTATCGCGAAGGACGGTCTCGAATTCGCGAACCACGAGGTCGAGGAAGTCATCCACTTCTTCCTCCCGGTAACCTCGAAAGGACCGCGCGAATTCCTTGTTGTGTATGTCGAGGGGCGTCAAAGACATGGCCAAACCTCCCTCCGCTACAAATCTCCCACTTCGACAACCTGGCAGGAATCCCTTGCTGTGTTCAGCCAGGCAGCGCGAGGATCAGGGACACCAGCAGCCGCCGCACGAGGCCGAGCAAGATCAGGGCCAGCAGCGGCGACAGATCCAGACCGTGGATAGGCGGGAGCCAGCGGCGGATGGGGACGAGGATCGGGTCCGTCAGACGGCGCAGGACGCGCAAGACCCCATAGTAGGTGGGACCGCTGCCCGGCAGCCAACTGGCAAGGGCCCGGGCGAGCAACAGCACGAAGAACACCCGGTAGGCAAAGTCTACCGCGTCGAGCAATACCGCCTGCAACGCACTCATCGCCGTTCGGTCACTCCTTACGCGTATAATGGATGCATCGATCTTGCGTACACCGGTTCATCATGGCGACGGGTCCTCTATCGTGGGGGCGGGTTCTGAACCCGCC
>DOZU01000102.1:8372-12348 GCA_003517845.1 Clostridiales bacterium
GTTCTGAACCCGCCCCTACCGCTCCCCTTCCTCCTCCTGCCGGGAGGCTACCTCGACATTGGGCGGCGCGAACAGGAACACGCCCGGGCTCACCCGGCGGGTGACCCCTTGCAGGGCGTAAGTTGCCCCGGACACGAAGTCGACCACCCGCCTGGCCAACTCCTTGTCGGCCTCCTCGAGCACGACGATGATCGGCTGGCGCTCCCGCAGGTGGTCGGCGATCGCTGCCACCTCGTCGAACTTGGCCGGCTCGACGATGTTGACCCGAAGCCCTCCTCGCTGGCCGCCGGGGAGGGGCACCAGTTGGCGGACCGGGCGAATCGGCAGGCCGTCCTGGGCGGCTGCAGTTTCCGCTGGGTTTTCCGCCGGCGGCGGTTCCCCCGGCTCCTCATCGGCGTCCAGCGCATCCACCCGCTCAAACCCGAGCAAGCTCAAGAGTCGATCGAGCCATCCTCCGCGCATGCGCGCTCCTCCTCCCCCAGCCGGCCGAAGATGGTCCTCCCCAGCCGCACCAGGTTAGATCCTTCTTCCACTGCCACCGGGTAGTCGTCGCTCATCCCCATTGACAACCATTTCAGTTCCGTGCTCGCGAAGCCTTTCGCCTTGGCCCGTTCCAGCAGCTCCCGTAAGCCGGCAAAGGCCGGGCGAGGATCGCCGACCAGCGGTCCGATGGTCATGAGACCCCTCACGCGCAAGTGCTCGAGCGAACTCAAGTCGGTGAGAAGCCGCGGCAGGTCGGCCGGCGCCACCCCCCATTTGCCGGGTTCTCCGGTCACGTTGACCTGGACCAAAGCCTCGACCACACGCCCCGCGCCGCAAGCGCGGCGGTCCAGTTCCCGGGCCAAGGTCAAGCGGTCCAATGAGTGAATGAGCGCGAAACACAGGACGGCCTGCCGGGCCTTGTTGGTCTGAAGATGGCCGACCAGGTGCCACGTGACCCCGGGGAAGCACCCAACTTTGGCGAGCGCTTCCTGAACGCGGCTTTCTCCGAAGTCCTGCTGCCCCGCGGCCATCGCTTCCGCAATGTACGGTGCGGCGACCCCCTTGGTGACGGCCACAATGTGAACGCCAGCGGGGTCCCCCCCCACCTTCCGGGCGGCCGTGGCGATGCGGGTGCGAACTCGGTTGAGATTCTCGGCAACGCCCATGCCGCCGCGCCCCCTAGCGGATGCGCATACCTTCGCGTACCAGCCAGGGATTGAGCACTATCTCCTGGCCCATCTCGACCCCTCGGACCACGACCTGGCGCTCGTCGCCTCCAAGCACTTCCACCCCGCGGAAGCGCGCGGTGCCGTCGGCGACAATCATCAGGCCCATGACGCCTTCCCGCTCCACCAGCGCTCGCCGATCAACCGCCGGGCCCCGCCACCGGTCCAGGACGACTTCCACTGCGGCTTGCCGCATCCCTGCCAGCGCGTCGGGCGCCGGACCGACCCGCAGGACAATCAGCATCGATTCATCCGGCTCGGGTGTTCCCCGGTATTGCAGGCTTGCAGGCACGGGCAGGGAGCCGAGGTCGATGAACCGGACTTCCACGTTCTCGGGGAAGGCCTCGCCCTGGCCCGCCGGCACCACCAGGGCCAGATAGGTCTCGCCGGTATCCATCACCTTGAACAAAGGCGTCGCCACGCGCACTTCCTGGCCGTCGCGGGCCTGGGATGGCCGGACCGCCAGGTTTGCGAGGCGAGCAGCGCTCATCTCGACCAGCTGACGGGGCGTCACTGCCTGCTCCAATCCATCCAGTTCCAAGTTGACCACGCCCGCTTTCGGGGCCGCCAGTTCCACCGCCAGCCCCTCGAGGAAGTCGCGTTGCGCAATCACTCTCTGCTCAAGCAGCGCCAACTCCCGGGTCAGGGCCAGATTCTCATCTTCCGCCGCCCGGTAGTCCCGCAGCAGTTCCCGGAGCCTGGCCTCGCCCCGACCCATGGCACCCGTGTCGGCGGCGAGGATGGCCGCCCGGAACTCCCGTACGGTTGCCGCGATCTGGGGCCGCAAGGCCGCGCGCCGGTCGCCCAGCGCTTGGCGGCGCGGGGCCTGAGCGAGATCCATCATCGATAGCTGGCCTTCCAGTGCCGCCAGATCCCCGCGAGCGCCGGCCATCGCTCGCGGGTTCTCAAGCTCGGCCACCACCGTCCCCACCCGGACGCGGTCTCCCGACTCGACCATCCAGCGCAGCGTGCCGCTTGCCGGGGCGACGACCACCGTCTCCCATCTGGCCAGCACCGCCGACTCTCTGAGCACCAGTTCAACGCTGCCTTCCTGGACCAGTCCAACCTGCACGACTCCCATCAAGAGCCAACCGCGAAGCCAGCCCAGGAGGGCCACCATGGCCAGCGCCGCGCCGACGAGGAGGAGAGGCCGCGGGGCCACCTTGACCGTGCGTCGGCGACGCCCGCCAGCCCTCGCCGGCTTCCCCCTCACCCTGCCCCTGCTGGACACTGTACCGGCGGATTCGCCGGGGGGGCTGCCCTATCCTTCACTTCCGCCCGCAAGGCGCCCGCGACCGGGGTCAGCACTCGGTGAAGGAACACGACACGCAGTGGATACAGCCCTCCTGCTGTACGAGACTGGCGTTGCCGCAGGCTGGACATATGCCGAAGATGGCGACCTGGTTAGCCGGGGGGGGCCCCGAGGGAGTCCCGTTTGGCGAGTTCAAGTACTCGCCCGCCAGAGCCTTGCCAATCGCATCGGGGATGGAGAGCACTCGCCCGGGGCCGAAGCCGACCGACCGACTGCCACCGATGCCGATGAGCTGTTCGGTGATTCGCTCCAAGGGCAGCCCGCAGCGCAGGCCCAGGGAGATCATCCGCGCTATGGCTTCGGTCAAGGCCAACAGATCGGAGCCGGCGCGGCCGATGGTGGCGAAGACTTCGAACGGCCTTCCCGCGTGCTCGTTCGTCGTGAGCCACAGGGTGCCGGAGGGGGTTATCACCCGCCTGGTCCGTCCGGCCAGGACATCCGGGCGGGCCTGGGGCGCCACCGCGGGGAGCGGCTGGGCGGCGGCCTCCAGAGCCGCGGTGCCGATGTTGAGGACTTGTTGGTCGCGACTGCCGTAGCGGTAGATGGTGAGGCCCTTCAGGCCCAGGCGATGGGCCTGAAGGAATGCTTCGGCGACATCCGCTGCCGTGGCCTCCCGGGGCAGATTCACCGTCTTGGAGACCGCGTTGTCGACGTGTTCCTGGAAAGCGGCCTGGATGCGCAGATGCCAATCGGGGGCGACCTCGTGGGCGCACACGAACAGCCGGGCCACGTCCTCGGGCACTCCCTCGATGCCCCTGACCGTGCCCGCGCGGCATATTCGCTCCATCAATTCCTCGCTGTAGAACCCCCTTTCCCGGGCCATCGCCAGGAACAGCGAATTCACCTCCGTGAGCACCTTGCCGTCCAGCACCTTGCGTTGGAACGCCACGGCGAACAAGGGTTCACAGCCGCTCGCGCAGCCGGCAATGATGCTCAAGGTGCCGGTGGGCGCTATGGTGGTGCGGGTGGCATTGCGGACGGCATCGCCGGCTGCGTAGATGCTCCGAGAGAAGTCGGGGAAGGGACCGCGTTCTCTGGCCAGTTCCTCGGATGCCCGCCTTGCTTCCGACTGGATGAACCGCATGACCTCACCCGCCAGCGACACTGCTTGCTCGGAGTCGTAGGCGATACCGAGTTTGATGAGGAGGTCGGCGAATCCCATGATGCCGAGGCCTATCTTCCGGGTACGAAGGGTGGCCTGCTCGATCTCGGGCAAGGAGTAGCGGTTAGCGTCGATCACGTTATCCAGGAAACGGACGGCGAGGTGCACCACTTCCCGGAGCTTCTCCTGATCCAACGCCCCCCTCTCCACCATCCGCGCCAAATTGATGCTGGCCAGCACGCAGGATTCATAGGGCAGCAGCGGTTGTTCCCCGCAGGGATTGGTGCTCTCGATGGCTCCCCGCTCGGGGGTGGGATTGTCGCGGTTGATCCGGTCGAGGAAGATCACGCCCGG
>DOZU01000210.1 GCA_003517845.1 Clostridiales bacterium
GGTGGCGATCAACTCGAGTTTACCTTCTGCTTCTACCGAGCCACGAATCTCCCCGGCTACCGTGATGTTTCTAGCTTGAATGGCCGCCTCGATCAAGCCCGTTTCCCCGACAACGACGTCGCCGCGGTGCACGACTTGCCCCTCCACCTTGCCGTCAACGCGAAGGGTACCCGTTCCGTTGAGAGTACCGTTGACGGTGGCACCTCGGCCAATCACGGTCTCCACCCGTTCTAGTCCCGCATCCGGGTCGCGCCTGAACATGCGTGAACCCCCTTCTGTTTGATATGGTGTTTCGTACCGCAAAAGGCGAGGGGGACCGTTAGCCGGTCATTGGCCCCGGAGGAAGGGTGCGGGGTTCACCTGTCGACCGTGGATGTGAACCTCGTAATGGACATGGGGACCGGTACTGCGCCCGGTGGTGCCGATATAGGCGATGATCTGGCCCCGGATTACCCTCTCTCCCACCGTGACGGAGTTCTTGTCGCTGTGTCCGTACAGGGTGCGATAGCCATAGCCATGCTCAAGGATGACCGTGTTCCCGAACAAGCCAAGCCAACCCGAGAAAGCGACCACCCCATCAGCCGTGGCCACGATCGGCGTCCCCCGGCGGGCGGCGATATCGACACCGGCGTGGAACTCCCAGCCCACCCCCCAGGGTGAATTGCGGTACCCGAACCGGGAAGTCATATGCCCGTAGGCCGGCCAGCCACTTGGTCGCGCGGCGTCTTCGGCTTGTACGGCGGCTATGCCCTGCCGGAGCTGCTCAAAGGTATCCTGCCGCTCCTCGACCGCGGTCCGCAGTTCGGTCATGCGCGCCGCCGTGTCGCGAGCCTGCGCGATGGGCGCTAGACTGACAACGTTGCTGCCTGGCGCAGGAGTCCAGGTAGATGCCTGCGGGCGCATGGACGCGATGGTCGCGGCCAGGATGGCCGGCTCCCTGGATAGCGAACTCCCCGCCTCCCCTCGCAACTCCGCCGGCAGGATGTCGGTCATTTCCCGGAGCTGTTTCTCGAGTTCCTCAAGCAGGATCATCTGCTCCCGAAGCAGTGTGGTTTCTTCGGCCAGCGTCCGGATGAGCGCCCGCTGTTCCTGGTTGACCTCCCGCAACTCCTCGAGTTCCCGCATGTTTGCCGCGAGCCGCGAGTTGTGGTGGACCAGCATGAACAGGCCGACAAAGAAGACGGTGAGGACGAGGACGACGATCTGCAGGTGCAGGGTGCGCAACCGCAAGGAGGCCACCGGCCGCTCCGAGTGCGGGACGAAGATCACGGTATAGAGATTGTCATGCGGCGGTCGCACCGGTGTTCACCCCCCAGCGTCGTCGCCGGCGGCGGCTCGGCGGCCGGTCCGGGCTCGGGGCTTACGGCCCCTGGGTTCAGGCAAGCTGGCGCCATGCCCGGTAGGTGCCGACAGCCAAGCCTTGCCGTCGCCCGCGCCCCTGAGCGCCTGCTGTTCCTCATCGGATAGCTTGTAGGGGCACTTGCCGTCTAGCAGAGGCTTGGCATATACCCGGCTCTCGCTTCGGCCGTACAGCGAGGTCAGCACGAATCCGGATCCCCTGCCATCGAGCAGTGCCAGACTGAAACTCTGATCGGATCCAGTATCGGCAAAAGCGTTGAAACGGATGAACCCCAGGCGCTGCAAAGCGCCGGCGTGGCCTTCTTCGGTGTTCGCTATCCGGCGTTCAAGATCCTCGATCCGCCGGAGCAGGCCCTTCACCGCCACCGTGTGTTGGCGCAACTCTCTTTCGAGGTCATGGCCCGGCGGGCCGCCGGTGATGGCTCGGACCTGTGCTGCCACCTTGGCCAGGAACAGCCGCGTGCCGATCAGGCCTGCCAGCAGGACCAACAGCACGGTCCCGGCTATTGCGAGCTGCAGCGTCCCCGGATCGGGCATGTCCCTCGCCTCCAGCGTTGCGAGTGCGAAGACATTCGCGCAGAGTACCCCGGTTTCCTGCTGGACAGGATAAATCGTCCGCGGCAGCCAATCAATGCCGCGAGACCCTTGCGGTCTCCAAGGAAGGGAGAGGGGCCGGTTGAGTCGGATCGACGCGAGGCAGGCCGTCGGCTCGGAGGGGGGACGTATCGGTTATCTCGACTGTTTCTCCGGAATAGCCGGGGATATGCTCTTGGGGGCAATCATCGACGCGGGGCTCGACCCGGACTGCCTCCGGGCGGGTCTTGCCCCCCTCGGGCTCTCCGGCTACTCCCTGGAGGTGCACAGCGTCACCCGCGCGGGGGTTGGTGGAACCCGAGTTGAGGTGGCATCCGAGGGGCCGCAACCCGCCCGTCGTCTGAGCGACATCGTCGCCCTCCTCGAGGCGAGCGGTCTTGCCCCCGCGATCCGACGCCAAGCGCACATGGTCTTTTCGGCGCTGGCGGCGGCCGAGGCTCGGGTCCACCGTTGCGCGGTGGGAGATGTGCACTTCCACGAGGTCGGGGCGCTGGATGCTATCGTGGAGGTGGTGGGTGCCGCGGTGGGGCTGGCGGCCCTTGGTATCGAGCATCTCTATTGTTCGCCACTCCCGGTTGCAAGGGGCAGGATACGCAGTGCTCACGGAGACTTGCCGTTGCCCGCGCCCGCGACCCTGGAGTTGCTGCGAGGGTTTCCGCTGCGGCCAGGCCAGGCGGATGCTGAACTGGTCACACCTACTGGGGCGGCGATCCTGGCGGTGTGGGCGACACCTGCCGCGGACTGGCCCGCGATGGTGCTGGAGGCAGTCGGCTACGGGGCGGGTGGCCGGGATCTGGCCTCGCCCAATCTGATTCGACTCGCGGTGGGTCGCCCTGAGTTCGGCGACCGAAGCGCTCTTCCCGGCAGCTCATGGTTGCTGGACGGAGCGGTCTTGACGGAAGCCAATCTGGACGACGTCACCCCCCAGGAGGTCGCGTACCTGCTGGAGACGCTACTGGACGGCGGCGCCCTGGATGCCTGGGCCACGCCCATCGTGATGAAGAAGGGCCGGCCGGGCGTCAAGCTCTCCGCCTTGACGATGGGATTTCAAGCCGGGACGGCCGCCGCGACTTTCTTCCGCGAAGGGATCACGCCCGGTCTTCGGCAGTTTCCCGTTCACCGTTTTCGGGTGCCGGTAGAGGAGGTTCGGGTCCCGGTCGGTGATGGGGAGGTGCGGGTCAAGCGCATTCGGGGAGAGGGCGGGTTCTTGAGGGTCTGGCCGGAATATGAGGACTGCCGGGAGATCGCCCGGAAGACGGGCATGCCGCTGGCTCGCGTGCTGGCTGCTGCACGCCGGACTGCTTCAGAGCCGTCACCCGCGGTCCCCGCGGCCTCGCCCCCTATCCCCACGGTCTTGCCTGAGGCGTAGGGGCGGGTTCGGAACCCGCCCCTACCCGTGCAACTCGCGTTCCGCACCACCGCGTAGCAATCGTGAGTCCTCCTGCCCGCGGTGATGCGCTTCCAGCGTAAGAACACGGCCGCCGGCGGCCAATATTCCCGCCATGGCGAGCACTACGCCCCCGCAATGTCAAAGGGCTCCCTGCGTGCTAGCGCCCTTTACTCGCCGCCCAGGTCAACTCAGCTGTGGAACTCGCGTAGAAGGGGCCGCCCGCCGCAAAGTGTCGGAGTTGGGTCTGACAACCGGAAAGTCGAGGTTAACCTTCGCCAGCCAGGGTCCTATCCTATCGGGAAATGGTCTGCCGTCTTTCCAAAGCACAATGAGCAGATCCGCATCGCTCCCCGGCACTCCTCTTCTTTGCGCGAGGGACCCAAAGAGCACGGTCTCTTTTACATCGGAGTTTTCCGCGCCGATCCTCTGCGCCAATTTGCGGATCGCTTCAGTCAGTTACTCCTGCTGAAGCCAAAAACTTGCACCGAATTCAACGATTCTGCTACCACAAAAGAAGGCATGCTCCCCATCCTTCTTCGTAAAATATTCGAACGGGCTTCCCGACTCAAAACCGTCAGGATAGCGTGCCGGAATGTAAAAGCTATCCAGCGTTCGTCCGCAGTCAAGAACTTCACAGTTCTTGACGGGAATCCTGCGGCGAACCCATAACCTGTGCATGGGTCCGAGAAAAACTGGAGGAACGGCTGAAGTGTGCCACGTGTCACAACACTGCGTCTTCACCCAGGAGTCCTTCAAGTAGTCGCTGCAACTCGGAAGGCCCGAAATAGAGGATCTCGATCCGTCCACCCGTCCGAGCCGGCCGAATCCGCACCCGGGTGCCCAACCGACGGGCAAGGCGCTCCTCCAGCGACTGCAGGGTCGGGTCCCCTGGCCCGGCGGGAGAGGTCTTGCGCCTTCCCGGTGTCCGGCCGACCAGCAGCTCGAGGGCCCGCACCGACAGCGCTCCTTCCCGGACTTTCCCGGCCAGACGACGCTGAGCCTCTCGATTGCTCACCCCCGCAAGGACCTTCCCGTGCCCCAGCGACAGCTCTCCTCGCCGCAATGCTTCCTGCACCTCGGGTTCCAGCCCCAGCAGTCTAAGGCAGTGGGCGACATGGGTGCGCTCTCGGCCCACCCGCTCGGCAACCGTCTCCTGCGTGAACCGAAATTCCTCTATGAGGCGGCGGTAGGCTGTCGCCTCCTCCATCGGGTTGAGGTCTTCCCGCTGCAGATTCTCAATCAGCGCCAGTTCCATCGCGCCGGCATCCGAGAAATCGCGGACCAGCGCGGGAATCGTCTCCAGCCCGGCCAGAACGGTAGCGCGCCAGCGCCGCTCGCCAACGACTACCTCGTAACCATCCCCGGACCTCCGCGCTACTATCGGCTGCACTACGCCGTGCTGGCGTATGGAATTGGCGAGTTCCTCGAGTCGTCCCTCATCGAAAGCCTCGCGGGGCTGAAATCGACTCGGCCGCAAGGCGCCGACGGGCAGTTCCTGCAGCTCCGCCTCACTAGCCCCGGGCAACAACGCGTCCAGGCCGCGCCCCAGCCCCCTCCTAGGCACTACTGACTACCTCCTTGGCAAGCTCGAGGTAAACCTCGGCGCCCCGGGAACGAGGATCGTAGGCCGTGATCGGCATCCCATGGCTGGGTGCCTCGCTCAACCGAACGCTTCGGGGGATGATCGTGCGGTACACTTTGTCGCGGAAGTAGCGTCTGACCTCGTCCACCACCTCAATCGACAAGTTCGTGCGACCGTCGAACATGGTCAGTACTACCCCCTCGATGCGCAGACCCGGATTGAGGTGGGTCTTCACGAGGTG
>DOZU01000159.1 GCA_003517845.1 Clostridiales bacterium
ACCGTCTTCGGATGGGTGCTGGCCAGGTGAAGTAGGATGGAGATCAGAGAAACCAAGCCCTCGCCGGAGATGAGCGAGACTCAAGCCGCGGCTGCCCCTGATTCGGGGGGTGCCGATGCGGCTTCCCTTCGCGAGTGGTACGCGGTGCATACCTATTCAGGATACGAGGGCAAGGTCAAGACGAACCTTGAGAAACGCGTTGAATCCATGCTCATGGAGGACAAGATCTTCCGGGTGGTGGTCCCCACCGAGGAAGAGTACGAATACAAGGATGGCAAGAAGCGAATTACCCGCAAGAAGATATTCCCCGGGTATGTTCTCGTGGAGATGGTCATGGGGGATGACTCCTGGTACGTCGTGAGGAATACTCCGGGGGTGAGCGGGTTCGTCGGCTCGGGGAACCGGCCCATCCCCCTGCAGCCTTCCGAGGTCAAGAGCATTTTGCGACACATGGGGATGGACGAACCCAAGCCCAAGATCCTGTTCGCCGTGGGCGAGAACGTCAGGGTGACGTCCGGTCCGTTCGCCGGGTTTGTAGGTTCCGTCCGGGAAACCAATGTCGAACGAGGCAAGGTACGATTGCTGTTGTCAATGTTCGGCAGAGAGACGCCGGTCGAACTCGATTTCGGGCAGTTAGAGAAGTTATAAGTCGTCACGCGGTCGGGGGAGGGTCGGCCGGTGCCTCGAAGAGTAGTGGCCGTGGTCAAGCTGCAGATACCTGCCGGAAAAGCAACGCCGGCGCCGCCCGTCGGTCCAGCTTTGGGCCAGCACGGGGTCAATATCATGGCGTTCTGCAAAGAGTTCAACGAGCGGACCGTCGCGCAAGCCGGGCTGATCATCCCGGCGGAAGTCACCATCATGGACGACCGGTCTTTCTCGTTCGTGTGCAAGAGCGCGCCCGCTGCGGTTTTACTGAAGAAAGCCGCCGCCATCGAGACCGCTTCCGCTGAACCCAACCGGGTAAAGGTCGGGACGGTTTCGAGGGCGCGCGTGCGGGAGATAGCCGAACAGAAGCTGGCGGATCTGAACGCCAACTCCGTGGAGGCGGCCATGCGGATGGTTGAAGGTACGGCTCGCAGCATGGGTATAGAAATCGTGGACTGAAGCCGTGGGCTGCGTGGGAGGGACCCGATAGGGCCCGGTGGCACCACAGGAGGTACGAATAGCAGATGGGCAAGAGGCACACGGATGCACTGAAGCAAGTAGATCGGCAGAAGCTATACGAGGCGCCAGAGGCCGTGGCGCTGCTCCGCAAGACCAGCCATGCCAAGTTCGACGAGACGGTGGAAGTAGCGGTGCGCTTGGGAGTGGACCCGCGTCATGCCGACCAGATGGTCCGCGGCACGGTGGTACTCCCTCACGGCACGGGACGGACCGTGCGAGTACTGGTCTTCGCCAAGGGCGACAAGGCGAAGGAGGCCGAGGTCGCCGGCGCCGACTTCGTGGGAGCAGACGACATCGTGACCAGGGTCCAGGGTGGGTGGACCGACTTCGACGTGGCCGTGGCGACTCCCGACCTCATGGGAGTCGTCGGCAAGCTCGGGCGGATACTGGGCCCTCGAGGGCTCATGCCAAACCCCAAGACCGGCACCGTGACGTTTGAGGTCGCCCAGGCGGTGCGAGAGATCAAGGCGGGCAAGATCGAGTACCGCACCGAGAAAGCAGGCGTAGTTCACGCGCCTATCGGCAAGATGTCTTTCACGGACGAGCGCCTCGTAGAGAACCTCCGAGTACTGGTAGACGCCTTGCTGAAGGCGCGGCCGGCGGGCGCCAAGGGCCAGTACCTCAAGGGGGTCAGCATTTCGTCCACCATGGGACCGGGCATCAAGCTCAACCCCCACCGGATCGCGTCGGGGGAGTGACGCGCAGAAGTTTTGACTTGGCTAAGCAAGCCGTGGTATAATGCTCGACGTACCATAACCGATGGTCGACCGTGCAGGTCGACCCGTCCCGAGACCGCAGGTGCTCCTGAGGGGAGCTTAAAGGGACCCGTGAGCGCAGTTGGCTCGCCGGGAACGCCTGCAGAGGGCGGAGCGCGCGAAGTGTCTGCCCTGGCCAGGTTGCGGGGCAGTTGTTTTCGGGAAGGGGGAGGCAGACTCAGGTGAGTACCCGGCAGGACAAGCGACGCGAGATAGATATAATCGCCGACCTGTTCCGGCGGGCGGCCGCGGCAGTATTCACCGACTACCGGGGGCTCAGCGTCGCGGAGATGAACGAACTACGCCGGCGTCTGAGGCAGGTCGGGGTCGAGTACCGGGTGGTGAAGAACACCCTGGTGCAGCTCGCTGCGAGGCAGACAGACACCACCAATATCGACGCATTGGCGCATGGGCCGACGGCAGTGGCGTTCAGCTATGATGACCCCGTCGCCCCGGCGAGGGTGCTTGCAGCCTTCGCCAAGGAGCATAAGCAGCTACAACTCAAGGGCGGCCTCGTTCAGGGAGCGTTGCTGGACCAAGCGCGCATCCAAGCGCTGGCGACGCTCCCGAGCGCATCCGAGTTGCGAGCCCAGGTCGCCCGAGGCTTCCGAGGCCCGCTAGTGTCACTTGCAGTCGTGATGGCCGCACCCATGCAAGCACTGGTATGCGGTCTCGAGGCTGTCCGTGCGGGTAAGGCCGAAGGAACG
>DOZU01000222.1 GCA_003517845.1 Clostridiales bacterium
GGCGTGCTGGCGGGTACGGTCCTGCTTCCTGTACTGGGATTCCCCGGTACCGCCCTCTTGCTGGCGGCGATCAAACTCGGATCGGCCTCAGTCCTGGCCAGCGGCGGTGCCGCCTTCCAGCCGGAACCCGCGGGGAGGTGACGTCCGTTTGCGTGCCTTCGCCAAGAGCGCTTTGGTCGTGGGGGGAGCGATCCTCGCGGCCCTACTGATCGGTTCAGGCGGGCGGCCGGCAGCCGGCCCGACGGCAGGGGCATCGCAGCTGGAAGTGTGCCCGGACCGGCGATCGGTGACCCTGGACGGACGGGTGCTGCAGGATAGCGGGTGGGTGCAGTTCCTCCTATATGCACCAGGCTATGAGTGGTTGAGCGATGAAAGCGCCATCGAACTCGTGGTCGACTTGCATCGGCTGCAACTCGCCCTGGCATCGCTCGACTGGCGGATCTGGGACCGATTGTGGGCTGAAGGTGAGGATGTGCCGGGGATAGAGGTGGAAATAGCTCACGGCGATCGCCGGTGGTCGGCCGGGGAACTACTGGCCGCCGGGGCGGGGAATGCCGGCTTTCGGCACCTGCTGTTCCCCGGCAGTCCCTATTTCGACGCGGTGGCGCTGCGGGCGGGGGGGCCGCCCTGTACCCTGTGTCCGTTGTTTCCAATGGAGCAGGCCATGCTCAGCGAGCGATTCATCCGGCCGGATGGTCGCTCCGGCTACGAGTTGGTCCCTGGCGCCCTGCCGGCCCCGGGGACCCGCGTGCGGGTGACCATCATCCTCCCGCCGCCGTGAGCAGAGGGGGTGACCGGGAGTGGCCGATGAGGTCAAGCTGTTCGTCCTGGGACTGGCAACGTCGTTTGCCGCCTGTTCCCTTTCGTGCCTGCCGATGGTGGGCTCCTACCTGGCGGCCCGCGAGCGTGACTGGCGGGGGGGACTGCGGGCGGCGGCGACCATCGGCGCCTGGCGGGCGGCCAGTTTCGCGGTCCTGGGCGGCCTGGCCGGATCGGCCGGCCGCTTGCTGATGGAACTCGTGGGCCGGTGGGAATGGCCGGCTGCCGTGGCGGGAGCTGCCCTGCTGATGGGTCTGGGAGCAGCCTGCGTCGCCGGATGGCAACCGCGACCGCCCTGCCCGGCCGGCGGCGCCGAGGGACGGCTTCGCCCTCGCCGGTCGTGGGACCTCGCCGCGCTGGGCACGGTGATGGCCGTCCTCCCTTGCGCGCCGCATCTGGGGGCGCTGGCCTTCATCGCCGTGTCCGGTGTGGGATGGTGGCGGGGGAGTTGGCTGGGTCTGGCCTTCGCCACCGGCAACTTGCTGGCGCTCCTGGTCATCGGCGGCCTGGCCGGCGCCGCCGGGGGTATCGCCGGCGCGCGCCGCCGGCGGCGATGGCTCCAGGTGCTGTGCGGACTGGTGTTGATCCTGGCGGGACTGCAGGTTGCGCGCTGAAAGCTGCTTCGGATGTAGGGGCGGGTTCCGAACCCGCCCCTACCCAGAGCGCGACCACTATGCCTTGGACCTTCTTGGCCCGGAGCGAAGGATGGCTGATGTCGGTCGCCATCAGTCGAACCGCCTTCTTCACTGCCTGGCGCTTCCGCTCGTCCAGTTCCCGGTAGGCTGGTTTGAACCGGTCGGTCCGTTCAAACCTCACGAATCGAGATCCTCCAGTAACTGCTCCACGTTCCGGAAAGCTCTCGTCCTGCCCTCGTCCCCTGATCCTCGGCTACTCCCCGGGCGCCGGCCGGCCGGGCGAACCGAGGATGTACTCCCGGTAACGCGGCGTGGCCTCGCGGACCACGACATTGGCCCCCCCGGTGAAGGTGGACACCAGCAAGAACAGCCGGAACATCTGCCAGTATCCGATCTCCGGCCAGCCGGCCAGTGCAGGCAAAGTCGTGTTCCAGAGGTAGCACAGCCAGAAGGGGATGAGGAACACTACTGCTGCCAGCGCACATACGACCGTTACTATCCGAGCCGCTGACATACTGAACTGACGGTCCTTCCCTTTGCCTGCGAGGAGCATGGACGCACCTTCTTTCGCTGACGAGAATGGGAGGAGGAACAACACCGCCGTTACCGCAGGGATGGCCCTTACCATCCGCGCTGGCGACACACTACACCTGAGCCGACGGTCCTTCCCTCCGCTCGTGAGGAGCACGGGCTTACCCTCCTTCGGTGGCCACCGGGTACAGCGCGATCACGGCCAACCAGGGCTGGCCTTCTCCGGAGTTGCCGGTACCGGCGCTCCCCAGGACCTGCTGCAATTGGAACGCCAGGTCCGAGGCTTGCTCGCTCGTCAACCGCAGTTCCTCGATGGCGGTGAAGGCGGCATCCACCCGGGCCGGGTCCAGCCGGTCGAGCCCGGCGCGCAGTGCCCCGCCCGCCGCGTCGAGGGCGATGGCCGCCGGCTCGCTGAGCCGGCCCACCCCCTGATCGGCGATGATCCGCTCGGCGACTGCGCGGTAATACTTCTCGAGGATCCCCGACTTCTCACGCGTGTGGGCGATGCTCACCAGACCCGCACGCTCAAGCAACTTCACGTGATGATGCATGGTGGCCGGGATTTCGCCCAATCGCTCCGCGAGTTGCGTGACGGTCAAGGCCTCCTGAGTGAGCCAGCCGAGCACCTTGATCCGCCGGGCATCGGCCAAGGCCTTGAATTCTTCGGGCCGGCGGACGGTGTGGACGCGTTTCATGACGATCGTATCTCCGTTTCAGTCTAGCATGCGATGTTATTCTAACGCTAGAGGAAAGTCTAGTCAAG
>DOZU01000143.1 GCA_003517845.1 Clostridiales bacterium
TGACCAGACCCCGGATCTCCAGGGCCAGGGCCAGGCGGGTGGTCAGGCGCACGACCAGGTCGCGCACCCCTGCATCCAGGCGTTGGGGTGGGTATACCAGCAACGAATCCCCGGAATGCACGCCCGTACCCTCCACGTGTTCCATGATGCCGAGCACGAGCACCTGCCGGCCGTCGGCCAGGGCATCGACCTCCAGTTCGCGGCCGGCGATGAACCGGTCGACCCATACCGGGTGCGCCCAATCAATGGTGCCGGCAAGATCCCTGAAGTCAGCGGGCTCCCGAAGGACGGCCATCCCCCGGCCGCCCAGGACGTACGATGGGCGGACGATCACCGGGTAGCCGACCTCCCCTGCCGCAGCCAGGACGTGTTCCGGCGAGTGAGCCACCTGTCCGGAAGGCCGGGCCACGCCGAGTTCGTCGAGCAGCCGGTCGAACCGATGCCGGTCCTCCGCCCGATCGATGCTCCGACAGCCGGTCCCCAGTATGGGAGCCAGGTCGTCGATGTCGGCCGCCACCTTCAGCGCCGTCTGCCCGCCGAACTGGGCGAGCACGCCAGAAACGGCTTGACTCCGGATCACTTCTCGGACTTCTTCGCGAGTGATGGGCTCAAGGAAAAGGCAATCGGAGGTCGTGTAGTCCGTGGATACCGTTTCCGGGTTATTATTGATGACCAGCGAACGGATCCCGGCTGCCTGAAGCTCCTGGGCAGCATGCACCGAGCAGTAGTCAAACTCAATGCCCTGGCCGATACGGATGGGCCCGGAGCCCACCACCAGGACGGACCGACCATCGGGGCGGGGAGACTCGTCTTCATCCTCGTAGGTCGAGTAGTAGCCGGTAGCCCCGGCTGCCGCCCCGGCCGCCCACGCGTCCACGGCCTTGTATACCGGATGCACTCCCGCCGCGAGGCGCAGGTCTTCAACCGCTCGCTCCGTGGTGCCGGCGGCGGCCGCCAGCTCCCGATCGCTGAAGCCTGCCCGCTTGGCTCGGCGGAGCACGGTGGTGTCTCCCTCGAGACCCCCCTGCTCCACTTCCTGGATCAGGCAAGCGAGAAACCGGATCCGCCGTATGAAGTGGGAAGGGATGCCGGTCCTTGCCGTAAGCTCCTGGACGTCGAGCCCCCGCCGACACGCCTCGGCCAGGACGAACAGTCTTCGATCGTCGGGCTGCTCGAGCGCGTCCCTGAGGGTGGACTCGGGCCAGGCCGCGAGTTCCCGGCGGAAGAGGCCCGTCCCGCCCAGGTCCAAGGAACGAACGGCCTTGAGCAAGGCGCCCTCAAAGGTGCGGTCAATCCCCATGACTTCGCCGGTCGCTTTCATCTGCGTCCCGAGGCGGCGGTCGGCCAGCGCGAACTTGTCGAATGGCCAGCACGGGATCTTCACCGCGACGTAGTCGGCTACCGGCTCATAGCACCCGGCCCGCTCGGCAGAGGGCTGCTCGATCTCATCCAGGGTGTACCCGAGGGCTATCCGGGTGGTCACGGCGGCGATGGGGAATCCGGTAGCCTTGGAGGCCAGGGCGCTCGACCGGCTCACCCGGGGGTTGACCTCGATCACATGATAGCGGGAACCTCCGGGAGCGAGGGCAAACTGAATGTTGCAGCCCCCCTCGATGCCCAGGGCGCGGATGACTCGGAACGCCGCCCCGCGCAGCGAGTGGTATTCCTCGCCGGACAGAGTCTGGCACGGCGCCACGACAATGCTATCGCCAGTGTGGATGCCCATGGGGTCGAGGTTCTCCATCCCGCATACTACGAGACAATTGTCGCGGCCGTCGCGGATGATCTCGAACTCGATCTCCCGCCAGCCTTCCAGGTACTCCTCAACCAGGCACTGGCCCACCGGACTGCGGGCAAGTCCTCGGGCCACGACCGACACGAGGTGATCCTGGTCGCGGGCGACGCCGCTCCCCTCGCCGCCCAGAGTATAGGCAGGACGAACCACGAGGGGGAAGCCGAGTTGCCCCGCATGCTTCATGGCTTCAGCCACCGAATGAACGGCCCGGCTGGCCGGGCAAGGTTCGCCGATCTCGCCCAGCAAGGACCGAAACGCCTCGCGATCTTCGCCGCGGCGGATGGCGGACACGGGCGTCCCCAGCAGGGTGATGCCCAGCTCCTCCAGTATCCCCGCTTCGGCGAGTTGCACGGCCAAATTCAGGCCGACCTGTCCCCCTAGCGTGGGTAGTAGCCCCTGGGGGCGTTCCCGCCGCAAGATCATCTCGGCGACGGACGCGTTGAGCGGCTCCAGGTAGATGCGGTCAGCCATGGTTGTGTCGGTCATGATCGTGGCCGGGTTCGAGTTCATCAGGATGACCTGTAGGCCGAGTTCCCTCAGCGTCCGGCAGGCCTGGCTTCCCGCATAGTCAAACTCGGCGGCCTGACCTACGACGATCGGACCGGATCCCAGCACCATCACCGAGCGCAAGTCAGTCCGCAAAGGCACCCCTCTCACCCCTCACCGCCGATGCTGTTCCAGAAAGCCCCAAAAGCCCCTGCCCCATCGGCGGGACCGGGACGAGCCTCGGCATGAAAGTCGACCCCCATGACCGGCAAGCGGCGATGACGGGTCCCTTCCACCGTGGCGTCCTGGCAACTCCGGTGAGTCACGTCCAGCCCGGTGCCGGCTAGCGTGCATTCCTTCAGCGCATGGCCGTGGTTCTGGGCGGTAATCAACACCCGGCCGCTGGCGACCTCCTGTACCGGGTGATTCGACCCGCGGTGCCCGAAGGGCAAGGGGAAAGCTTCCGCCCCGAGGACCGCCGCGAGGAGGTGATGGCCAAGTCCCAGTCCAAACATGGGCACTCTTCCCAGCAGTTCCCCGACAGTCCGGGCGATGTAACCGAGACCTCCGATATCGCCGGGTCCGCTGGACACGATCACTCCTGCGGGACGCAAGTCAAGGATGGTCCGGCTATCCGTCGTCGCGGGGACGATCACGAGGTCAGCGTCCCAGCGGTCGGTCAGGTCGCGCAGCATGGCCGGGCGCAACCCGCAGTCGATGACCACCAGGCGGGGGCCGTCGCCGAACACGCGATACGGGCCATGGGTGGTGACCTCCCCCACCCAGTCCCGGGACTGCGGCCTCCCCGGCCTGTCCTCCGGCGACGAACTCAGCACCCCGCGGAGCGACCCCCTGGCCCGCAGGTGCCTGGCCAGCGCTCGGGTATCCACCTCCTCGAGACCCACCACCCCGTGCCCTTCCAGGAAGCACGCCAACGACTCGGGCGAGCCGGACCGTTGCTCGGCAAGTTGGCGGACTACCAGCCCGCGAAGATGAGCCCGGGAGGAGTCCAGGTCTTCAGGATAACCGCCCAGGTTCCCGACGACCGGATGGCTGAGCACCACGATCTGGCCGCAGAAAACAGGGTCGGTCAAGGTTTCCCGGTGGCCGCTGGCCGCCAGGTTCACGACCACATCTCCGTCGGCGCGACCGATCGCCCCGAACCGCCGGCCCTCGTATCGGGTCCCATCCTCCAACACCAGCCAACCCACCGCCATGCGACTCCCCCCCCATCAGGCTAATTGAGCATAATTATAGATGACGCTGCATGGTCATGCAATAGCGTCATGGACGACCTTGCCGGCGGCGACGGTCAAGACCGCCTGTCCCCGAAGCAGCCACCCCTTGAACGGCGTGTTCCGGCTCTTCGAGGCAAACCGGGATGGATCCACGGTCCACTCCCGGGCGGGATCGATCACCGTCACATCTGCGGGCGAGCCCGGGGCTAGCGTGCCCTGGTCCAGCCCAAGCACCCGAGCGGGACCAATCGTCAGTGCTCGTACAGCTGTCTCCAGGTTCAGGCGGCCGGTGTCAACCAGGCGGCTCAGGATCAGGCCGACGGAGGTTTCCAGGCCGACGATCCCGGGGAGAGCATAAGCATACTCCACGTCCTTGTCGTCAAGGTGGTGAGGGGCGTGATCGGTGGCGATGGCATCGATCGTTCCGTCCCGCAATCCCTCCAGCAACGACTCAACATCCGCCGGACTGCGCAGGGGCGGGTTCACGCGGGTATCGGTATCGAACCGGTAGGTGTTCACCGCCTCATCGGTGAGCACGAGATGATGGGGCGCAACCTCGGCGGTGACCCGTACCCCGCGGGCCTTGGCTTCCCTCACCAGTTCCACGCTGCGCGCACA
>DOZU01000034.1 GCA_003517845.1 Clostridiales bacterium
GTGACCATGCGTCCCTGGATGACCAGTTCCGCGTTCATGCTTCGGGGACATTCCTTCTCGTCTCTCGGTGAGACACGGTGGCAGGCTGAATAGTTACCTCGCGACCATGCGTCAGCACTGCCCTTGCCCAACCGCAAGGGGATGGGGGTGCCGACTGCGAAGTCCCCCCTGCCTGTGCTGACACCGGCACCTCGGAACAGAGG
Source organism: Clostridiales bacterium (assembly GCA_003517845.1). Taxonomy (GTDB): domain Bacteria; phylum Bacillota; class Sulfobacillia; order UBA995; family UBA995; genus UBA995. The sequence continues at coordinate 204 of DOZU01000034.1, forward strand.
AGGACACCCATGGCCGCCTTTACCTACCTCATCCAGAAGGTCATCGACAGCGGCAAGTGCCGGGTACCACCCGACTACCACGGGCCGGGAGCCGAGATCTATGACCTCGTCCAGACCTGGCAGGACGACCTCCCCTACTACCTCACCTGGGCCGAACGCCAGGGCTCGCCCATCCTGGAGCTGGGCGCCGGGACCGGCCGCGTGCTCCTGCCCCTGGCCCGGGCCGGCTACCGGGTCACCGGCCTCGAAGCCTCTCCTGACATGCTCTCGATCCTGGAGCGCAAGCTCTCGGGCGAACCCGCCGACGTGCGATCCAGGGTCACCCTCCTCCGGGGTGACATGCGTGACCTCTGCCTGAACTCGAGGTTTTGCCTCATTCTCCTGCCCCTGCACACGCTGTCCCACCTCCTGGGATACCAGGACCGCCTCCGCGTCTTCCGCGCCGCCGCCGGGCACCTGGTGCCCGGCGGGGTCCTGGTGGCGGACGTGGAACTGTACCGGCCCGAGGAGACGCGGGCCGCGCCTCCAGCTCCGGTGCTCACCGGCGTCCACTACGACGCCCAGCGCGACTCACTGCTCCTCATCTTGACCCACGAACGCCCGGTGCAGGCGCCGAGACCCGCCCGTCACCTGGAGCTGCTCTACCTCACCGTTGACGCGGAGGGGAAGGCGAGCCTCACGACCACGGCGTGCATAGAGGAGCTGACCCCCGTGGAGGAACTGCGCCGGCTCATGGAGGAAGCGGGCCTGAAGCCAGTGGGTCTGTACCGGAACTACGCCGAGGAAGACCTCCGGGAAGAAGACCCGACGGCGGTGGCAGTAGCCAGGAAGCCTCGTTGACGTCCCTGGCGTTCAGTCGGGCGTGCTGAAGTAACCCAACGCCCGCAGACTGGCCTCGTGGTTGCGCCAGTCTCGCTTGGTTTTCACCCAGGGGTCGAGGTAGACACCTGTGCCCGGGAGGGCCTCGAGGCGCTGCCGGGCGCGACTCCCTATCTCCTTGAGCATGCGCCCGCCGCCGATCAGGATCCCCTCTTGCGAGTCCCGCTCCACGAAGACAGTGGCCCGGATGTAGAGCAGACCGGTGTCTCGCTGGGCGACCTCCTCGACCAGCACCGCCACGGAATGGGGCACTTCCTCGTGGGTGAGGTGCAGCACCTGTTCGCGCACCTGCTCGGCGAAGACCAGCTGTTCCGGCTGGTCGGTTGCGCATTGCGGCGAAATCGATCACCCGGTCCGGTCGAAGCCGATCGGTCATTCCGCCCAAGTCGATCACTTGAGCATGTGATCGGAGCGTAGCGACGCCGGGCGTCCTTCATGTCATGTCTGAACGGTTTGACGGGTTGGTCGTCATCACCTTCCTTCCGCATCGGTTGATCCCCCAGGTATAGAACGCGCTCAACCCACAACCCGTTTTCGTATGCTTTCGCATGCGGTAAGCCGCGCGCAGCGCCGTCCGTTGCCTGCCGTGCTTGGCTCCTTCAGTATATACACGCGTCGAGAATCGAGAGCGTTTCCTGCAAGACCTGGTCCGGTGCCCTCCCGATGAGCCTGGCCCTCCTTGAATGGAAGTCAATTGACTTGACCTGTTCAACCATAACGAAGCCAGCTACGTCTTCCTTGTCGGGGATCTGCACATGGAAAGGGTAGTTGCGGCGCGTACTGGTGATGGGACAGACCAGGCAAAGACCTGTATGTTTGTTGAAGAGATCGTTGCTAACTACCAGGGCCGGCCGACGTCCATGTTGCTCGTGGCCGGACCGAGGATCGAACGTTACTGCGATGAACTCCCCCTTCCGTGGGACATACTCCGCCACCTACCAGACCTCCCTGCCCACCGGATGTCCCCACTCGAGCTCCTCTGGCTTGTAGTCCTTGGGGATACGCTTGACCAGCTCCCGCAAATCGTGCCCGCCTCGCACGCGTCGAACGGGAGCCACAATGAGCGTGCCGTCGCGAACTGCCACGTCCACTACATCCCCCACGGCGATGCCGACATCCGATAGCAGCTCCTTGCTCAGGCGAAGCCCTTGACTATTGCCCCACTTTTGGACTCGTGTGATCATCGCCTTACCTCCCTCGGCTACCCAAAGTATAGCCAAACACGTCCGCCCAGTCAAGGATACTGTGGCGCCAATGTGCCGGTCTTGGCGGCGGCGCACGGAAGGCAGCCAGGGTCCAGTGATCCGCTTGCTGATCTCACGACAGTACCCTGAAATCCACGTCCTTGTGCGAGGCTCTCTCTGTGCCGTCTCACGCTTTTGTGTGCGTTAGCTCATCTAGCGGTTAACTTCGTGCTTCGTGGATCGCGACCTGTCTTACCCCGAAAACGCGATCTCCCGCCGCCCGCCGCTTTCATGCCCCGTGGTGCCCCGCGGGGCATGGGGGTCTCAACCTTTCGAGAGCGCTTCCATCGCCGCAGCCGACTTGACCGACTGAGGAGCCTTCTCGGCCCACCGCTTGCGCATCGCCTCCAGCGAACTGAAGGCTCCCGTGGGACTGGGGTAGAAGGTCAGGAGGAAACTGGCAACGGTCTTCCCCCGGTTATTCACGCCCAGCGCGGCCATGGGATGAATGTGGATGGCATCGCCCGGCACTGCCTTGAACACTTCCCGATCGATGGTCATCTCCAGTTCGCCCTGGAGCATGTAGAACGACAACTCGTTCTCGTGGCCACCGTCATCATGGGGAGGCATGAAACCACCCGGCGGCACGGACGCCTTGTAGGTGAAAATGTTCTTGCCGAACACGAGCGGCTGCATCCAGTAGTCGTCCTTCGCATGCTGGAACCCTTCGATCTCCCGTGTCCGCGTCAGCTTGTACCGCTTCTCGGCCATATCCGGTCCCCTCCTCGATTCGAGTAACCCCTCGATGCCATCCGGTAGATCGGGCAGCATAAGCGGCCTTCGCTATGCTATCCCTCCCCACCCCTTCCTTCTTTGTTTGCCTTCTACGGCGAGCGGCAAACTCCTCTTGCCCGGAAGAGGAGTCTTGCCGCGGCAGGCGAAACTCGATCTCGTCGGCAGGGGCGGGTTCGGAACCCGCCCCTGCCCCGGTCATGTGCAAGGGCGGTGGGACCTCCGCCCTCACTGGCTTCATTCCTGGCAGTGGTAGGTGAGATCATGTTCCGACCCCGGCACTCGGGCCCTCCTGCCACCCGGCGCGAGGAAGTGGTCGAGGAGATCCATGGCACGCGCATCGTCGACCCCTATCGCTGGCTGGAAGGCGAGGGCAAGGAAGTTGACCGCTGGACGGCGGAGCAGAATGCCTACACCGAGACGGTGCTCGGTCCGCTGCCCGAGCGCGCGGCCTTTCGGCAAGAACTGGAGCGGTTGCTGAACGCGGACACGGTGGGCTCCGTCGTGGTGCGGCGCAGCCGTGCATTCTACACCTTCCGGGCGGCGGGCCAAGACCAGCCGGCGCTATGGATGCGCGACCTGGCAAGCGGTGGAGCCGCCCGCCTGCTCGTAGACCCGGGCCGGGATGACCCTTCGGGCATGGTATCCCTGGACTGGTGGCATGCGTCGCCCAGCGGCGGACTGGTCGCCTTCGGGTTGTCCCGGGCGGGCGACGAGTGGAGCGTGCTTCAGGTAATGCGGGTCGACACGGGTGAGAGGCTGGCCGACCACATCCCGCGGACGCGCTACGCCAGCCTTGCCTGGGACCTGGATGAAGCGGGGTTCCTCTACACGCGCTACCCGCTCCCCGGCACCGTCCCCCGGGGCGAGGAGAACTACCATCGTCACGTCTTCCATCACCGTCTGGGCGACGACTGGTCGGACGATGACCTGGTGTACGGCGAGGGGCAGCCCCGCGAGGAGATGTATGAGCTGGCGCGATCGGAGGATGGGGCATATCTCGTGCTCACCGTGCATCACGGCTGGTCGCGCGCCGACGTCTACGTGCGACGGGAAGGTGAAGAGGTTTTCTCCCCGGTGGCGGTAGGAAAGGACGCCGTATTCCTCCCCGAGATGGCAGGCGGTCGGCTGTATCTCCTGACCAACTATCAGGCCCCCTGTTATCGCGTGGTGGCGGTGGACCTGGCCGATCCCCGCGAGGAGAACTGGGAAGTGATAGTGCCCGAAAGGGCGGACCTGGTCCTGCAGGAGTTCCGTCTTGCCGGAGAAACCCTCCTTGTCACCGGCCTGCGCGATGCCGCGAGCCGCCTGCTGGTGTGCGCGATGGATGGACGGGCATCGGCCGAGGTGGACCTCGGAAGCGCGGGGACAATAAGCGGCCTGGCGGGCGAGCCGGGGAATCCGCTGGCCCTCTTCCGCTTCGAGTCTTACACCCTCCCCCCCGCCCTGTACCGCCTGGAACTACGGACTCGAACCGTGGACCGCTGGCTGGCGGGAACGACCGCCCCTGGCATGGAAGCCCTTGAGGTGGAGCAGCTATTCTACCGGTCAGCCGACGGCACCTCCATCCCGCTCTTCCTGATAGGGCGGACGAGGGCAGACGCCCCAACCGCGCAACCGACGATCCTGACCGGCTACGGGGGCTTCAACATCAGCCTAACCCCGCTATATTCGCCCTCCATGTATCCCTGGCTGGCGCGAGGCGGATTGCTGGCCGTGGCCTGCCTCCGCGGGGGTTCCGAGTATGGCGAGGCGTGGCACCGGGCGGGAATGCGCGAGAACAAGCAAAACGTTTTCGATGATTTCCTCGCTGCCGCGGAATTCCTCATCGAACAAGGCTTCACCGACCGCCGCCGACTGGGAATCCTGGGGCGCAGCAATGGCGGCCTGTTGACGGGCGCGGCCCTGACCCAGCGCCCGGCCATGTGCCGTGCCGCCGTGGTGGGCGTGCCCTTGCTGGACATGCTGCGTTACCACCGCTTCCTGATCGCCTCGCTCTGGGTGGACGAGTACGGGTCGCCCGATGACCCGAAAGCCTTCGCGTGGCTGCAGGCTTACTCGCCCTACCATCGGGTGCGTCCGGGCGTGGAGTACCCGGCCGTTTACCTTCACACCGCCGCCTCCGATACGCGGGTTCATCCTTGCCACGCGCGCAAGATGGCGGCCCTCTTGCAGCACGCAACCCGGTCCGATTCCCCGGACCGGCCGGTGCTGCTACGCGTGGAGACGCTGGCGGGCCACGGAGCCGGCAAGCCGGTGAGCAAGGTGGTTGACGAACAGGCGGAGACCCTGGCGTTCCTGGCCTGGCAACTCGGAAGTGTGTAGGGGCGGGGCCGTGACCGCGAAGACGGCCACGACGATAACCGTGGTCGCAACCATGATCGCGGCCGGGTTTTCGTAGTAGGGAATCTTCCCCGCGGAGAAGAAACATCTTTCCGGCAACGGAAGCACGGGAGGGATGCGCATGACGGTGGTCGTCCAGGCCGTCATCCCCGCCGCAGGCCAGGGTACCCGCATGCTGCCTGCCACCGCGGTACTGCCCAAGGAGTTGCTTCCGCTCGTCGACCGGCCGATGATCGAGTACGCGGTGGAAGAAGCGATCGCCTCCGGCATCACCGATATCATCGTAGTGCTCAACTCCGCGAAACTGCAGATCAAGGAACACCTGACCCGGCGGTTTGCAGGCGTGCGGCTGGCATTCGCCTTCCAGGAGGAAGCCCGGGGGCTAGGTCATGCCGTGAGCTGCGCGGCAGCCTGCCTCGGCGACCGGCCCTTCGCCATCCTGCTGCCCGACGAGATCTTCGTGGACGCCCGCCCCTGCCTCCGGCAGTTGCTGGACGTCTTCGAACCAACTCAAGGGGGCGTGCTCGCCGTGCAGCGGGTCCCGCGCGCCGCAATCGGCCGCTACGGCGTAGTCGGGGGCGATGCCTGCGGGTCCGGGCTGATCAAGGTGACCGACCTCGTGGAGAAACCGAAGCCGGAGGCGGCCCCTTCCGACCTGGCCATCGTGGGCCGGTACGTGGTACATCCCGACCTCTTGCCCGCCTTACAGCAAACCCCTCCCGGGATCAAGGGCGAGATCCAACTCACCGATGCGCTCCGCACGCTGAACGGGCGACGACCGCTGTTCGCGCAAGTGTTCGCCGGCCGCCGCTACGATGTGGGGAACACGCGCGATTACTTGAGGGCTAACCTGGAACTGGGTCTCGAGTCCGAGGAGTACGGGGATGACCTGGTGGCGGCTGTGCGAGCCTGGATCCGCCGATCCCGCGACAGGCGGGCCAGGCCGTGACGGGGGCTGGCCAGAGGGTCCTGGTGACCGGAGGCGCCGGTTTCATCGGCAGTCATGTCGTGGAAGAACTCCTCCGCCGCGGGTGCCTGGTCACCGTGGTCGATGACCTCTCAACCGGTCGCCTCGCCAACCTCGCCCCGGGCGCGGATTTTCATTGCCTCGACATCGCTCACCCCGACCTGCATGGTCTTCTCCGGGACCGTCGTCCCGCCCTGGTGGTTCAC
>DOZU01000103.1 GCA_003517845.1 Clostridiales bacterium
CGGCCCAAGTACCCCATGATCAACCCGGCGGTGGAGATTAACCCCAACCACCCCAATCTCACGATCTGGCACAACCACATCGACGTGTGCGTTTTCATCGGCGTGCACTGCCATTACGCCAATGTGGCCCTGAAGATCATCCGCGGGGGGACGGACTGCTATACCATAGCCCTGTGCGGCGAAGTGGGCCATGAAGACGCCATGATCAGCTTGCGGGATGCCGGGCTGCAAACCCTCGAGCGGTTGACCGCGATCGTGAGGAAAATGAAGCGCAAGGCAGGTGACGGGCAGTGATCGAGCAGAGAGTGGCGCGAATCGTCGACGAGGTGCTCGAGCCAGCCCGGCGCGAGCGGCGCTTCATGACCGGCAGCGAAGCGGTCAAAGAGGCGATCATGCGGTCCAACATAACCATGGCGATCGCTTATCCGATAACTCCCCAGTCCGAAAGCATGCACCTGGTAGGCGACCTGTACGCCGAGGGCTACATCCCCGACTACTTCCGGGGCGAAAGCGAGTTCGCCGTGATGAGCCAGGTGGCGGGCGCGGCGATGGGCGGCGTGCGCGTATTCACCGCGACCGGGGGCCCCGGCNNAAGATCATCCGCGGGGGGACGAACTGTTACACCATCGCCCTGTGTGGCGAAGTGGGTCATGAGGACGCCATGATCAGCTTGCGGGATGCCGGGCTGCAAACCCTCGAGCGGTTGACCACGATCGTGAGGAAAATGAAGCGCAAGGCAGGTGGCGTGCAGTGATCGAGCAGAGAGTGGCGCGAACCGCCGGCGAGGTGCTCGAGCCGGCCAGGCGCGAGCGGCGCTTCATGACCGGCAGCGAAGCGGTCAAGGAGGCGATCTTGCGGTCCAACATAACCATGGCCATCGCCTACCCGATAACTCCCCAGTCTGAAAGCATGCACCTGGTGGGCGACCTGTACGCCGAGGGCTACATCCCCGACTACTTCCGGGGCGAAAGCGAGTTCGCCGTGATGAGCCAGGTGGCGGGTGCGGCCATGGGCGGTGTGCGCGTATTTACCGCGACCGGGGGCCCCGGCACGCTGCGGGCCTTCGAGATGTTCCCCTGCTGGGCCGGCATGCGCCTGCCCATCGTGTGTTGCTTCTTCACGCGAGGCGTGAACTCGCCCCTGTCCATCCAGCCGGACACCATCGAGATGGCCTTCCTCCTCGATACCGGCATGATCATGCTCCACGCCGAGGGCGCGCAAGACCTGTACGATTTCACGCTTCGCGCCTTCGCCATCGCCGAGCAGACCGACGTGCACATCCCCGTGGGCGTGTTCGCCGACGGGTTCTTCGTGACCCACACCCGGGAGATGGTCGCCGTCGGACCGCCGGACCTCAAGCTGCCGCCGTATGACCCCCACCGGTCGCCCGTGCCGGCCATGGACATGGAGGGCGTGCCCGTCCGCCACATGCGCGACCCCTTCGTGATGAAGAGCAATTTCATCAGCTATGCCGCCCATGCCTCCTGGCAGCAGGAAGTCATGGCGGCTGCAGAGCGTTCCCGCAAGTACGTGCATCAGTATCTCGGCGGCCTCCTCGAGACGGAAGATGAGGACGCCGACATCCTGATCATGGCTGCGGGCACCGCCGTCTCCCAGAGCCGGGAGGCCATCCAGTTAGCCCGGGCGCAGGGCATTGACGTCGGCCTGGTGAAGTTCAAGTGCCTCCGGCCCTTCCCCACCGAGGAAGTCCAGCACCTGGCCCGGCGAGCGCGGGCGATCGTGGTGCCCGAGTTCAACCGGGTGGGCTGGCTAGCTCGGGAGATCAAGGCGGTCGTCGACGACAATAGCCGGGTAGTGGGCGCCCCCCGGGTGTTCGGCGGCATGACCATGCCCAGCGAGATGATACTCGCCCAGTTGAAAGCATGCGTGCCGGCAACGCGCTAACCAAGGATGGGATGTGACCATGACCAAGCAGATGTTCCGGATTGCCCCGGGATTCGAGGAGATAATGCCCCAGGAATACCGGGACCTGGTGACGCATGGCCCCTATGACCGTAACGTAGGCGTCGCCGACCTGGGTACCTTCAAGGAGTTGCTGGAGGAGCACCCGCTGTGCGCGGGTTGCGGGCTCGCCCTCTCGCTTCGCCTCTTCCTGGCTTCCTTGCCCGCCCCGGCCGACACCGTGGTAGTAGGTTCGACCGGCTGCAGCGCCATCGCTTTCCCCCAGGTGGGCCTGCACAACATCCATGGCCTGTTCGGCAACCAGAACGCGATCGCATCCGGCTTGAAACGGGCGCTGAAGCTCAGGTTCCCCGATCAACCCAAGGACGTGGTGGTGGTGGCGGGCGACGGGGCCACCGCCGACATCGGCCTGGAGATGGTGATGCACTCGTGGTTCCGCGGCGAGAACATCGCCACCGTCATGCTGGACAATGAGGCCTACGCCAACACCGGAGGCCAGGAGAGCGGCATGTCCCCCCGGGGCACCGTCCTCAACATGGCGCCTACCGGTAAGAAGTTCGAGAAGGTGGCCATGCCCGAGATCGCCCGGGAGGCCGGCTGTGCGTACGTTGCGACGACATCGCCCTTGCACGCCCGCCGGTTCGAGAAGGCCATCCGCCGGGCCATCCTGGTTGCCCGGGATGTGGGTTCCACTTACGTTCAGGTCTTCTGTCCCTGTCCGACCAACTACAAGTTCCGCCCGGACGAGACCCTGAGCGTGATCCGCAAACGCGAGAAGGAAGGCGTATTCCAGTACCGGGAGTACATCACCCCGCAAGCCCAGGAATACCTCGCTGCCGTGGAAGGGGAGAAACAATGAAGAGGTCATTGATCCGGATGTCAGGCCTGGGCGGCCAGGGACTGGTGACCGCCGCCCACATCCTCGGCACCGCGGCCACCAAGGATGGACTGGTGAGCACGGTCAACCCGTTCTTCGGGGCGGAGAAGCGCCTGGCCCCGGCCGAAAGCTACGTGCGCATCTCCACCGAACCCATACACCAGCGGGGCGAGGTCCTGTTCCCGAATATCATCATGATCTTCCACCCCCACGTCATCACGTTGGGCAAGTGCTACACCATGCCCTTCTTTGACGGGCTGCAGCCCGAAGGCATCATCATCGTCAATGCCGAGGGCGAACTGGGGATCGGCCGGGAGGATCTCGACAAGCTCGCCGCGCTCGGCGCCCGCCTGTACTCGATACCCGCGACGGCCGTGGCGGTGGAAGTGGCCGAGACGGAACTAGCCACCAACATGGCCATGCTGGGCGCGCTGATCGGCGTCACCCGGATCGTGACCTTCGCCTCCCTCCGCGAAGCGGTGCTGGAGCGCTTCGGCGGCGCTAAATTCGTGGCTTCGGGGACCACTGCCGCCCTCGACAACGTCCTCGCCGCGAAGTTCACCAAGATGGCCCAGCTTGTGGACAAGAACATGGCGGTGATGGAAGCGGCTGCTGAAGCGGTACAGGAGCACTCGCTCGCCGCGCCGAGAAAGGGTGGTTGCCATGTATGCGGCCGCCAAGGTTGAATTGAGCCGGTGCACCGGATGCAAGCTATGCATACTCGCTTGCCCTGACCCGAACGTGATCTGTTTCCTGGCCGACGACAAGAAAGTGAAGGTTGATGTGACCCGCTGCAAGGGATGTGGGTTGTGCGTCGCGGTTTGCCCCAAGGCGGCACTGGCACTGGAGGCGCTGACCGAGTCGGAGCCGGCTCGGACTTGACCGCCGCCGAACCGGTAGACCGCTTCTTCCGTGGTCGCCGGGCGGTCCTGTTGACCAAACACGGCAAGGAACGAGCCATCCGGCCGGCATTCGAGGCTCGGACCGGCTGTGAGCTGCTGGTCCGCGCCGATTTCGATACCGACCGGTTCGGCACCTTCACCCGGGAGGTGGCGCGACCCGGCAGCCAACTGGATGCGGCCCGGATCAAAGCCCGCAAGGGCATGGAGTTGACCGGCCTCGACCTCGGTCTGGCCAGTGAGGGCACTTTCGGGCCCCATCCGGCCATCCCCTTTTTGCCCTGGAACTGCGAACTCGTGTTGCTGCTGGATGACCGCATCGGGCTTGAGCTGCACGGCGAGTATGCCGGCGAGAACACCAACTACGGCCATGCCCTGGTGGCCGGCTGGGATGAGGCGGCCGAGTTCGCCCGCAGCGCCGGGTTCCCCGCCCACGCCCTGGTACTTCGGCCGGACCACGACGCCCACCCGGCGATCGAGAAGGGCATTGCGAGCTGGGATTGTCTCCGGGAGGCGCTGACAGCGGCGCTCACCGCCTCGGCGACCGGCCGGGCCTTCCTCGAGACGGACATGCGCGCCCACGTCAATCCCACCCGCATGGCGAACATCCGGGCCGCCGCCGAAGATCTCGTCCGCAAGATGCTCAGCCCGTGCCCCGCCTGCGGGCAGCCGGGATTCGCTCCGGTCAGGCGGGTGACCGGCTTGCCCTGCGAGCTGTGCGGCGAACCGACACCGCTGGTGGCTTGCGTGGTTTACGCTTGCTCAAAGTGCGGCTTCTCCCGGGAAGATCCGGTGAAGGAGCGAACCGCTCCGCCCGATGTCTGCCCCTGCTGCAACCCGTGATGGTTTCCGATGAGACTAAGCGGGCCTCTGACCAATTCAGCCAGTTACTTCCCATCATGTCATGCGTCTTCAACTGTACTCCGCAGGAATTCTCCCGTGTTCCGGGTCAGTAGGGGAAAGCCCCCTGCTCCTTTCGGTACTCCTGGATCAGTGCCTTGGCTACCCGGGTCTCGATCTCGCCATTGAGCACTTTGGACTTGATGAACAGGACGTACCTATCGTCTTCGGGCGCAGCGCCTTCCCATAGCTTGATCTTCTGGATGAGCCGGTCCAGCCGCAGCCGT
>DOZU01000142.1 GCA_003517845.1 Clostridiales bacterium
CGCCGCGGCGAGTGCGCGGGCGATCCCCTGAAGCTCTATATGGCGGACGCCCTCACCATACCCGCCAACCTGGCGGGACTGCCGGCCATCTCCGTGCCGTGCGGGTTCAGCCGCGGCCTGCCGGTGGGGCTGCAACTCATCGGCCGCGCCTTCGATGAGGGCACGCTCTTGCGGGCCGGCCATGCTTACCAGGAAGCCACCACCGAATGGCGCCGTCCTCCGCCAGCGGCGGGAGAGGGCGGGGCGGCATGAGCGGGATGAGTCGCTATGCGGCCACCATCGGCCTCGAGATCCACGTCGAGCTGAAGACCCGTACCAAGCTGTTCTGCGGGTGTCCCAACCGCTTCGGGGAGGCCGCGAACCGGCTCGTTTGCCCCGTGTGCCTCGGCTTGCCGGGCACCCTGCCCGTGCTCAACCGGCGGGCGGTGGAACTGGGCATCGTGGCGTCACTGGCTCTGGGCTGTCAGGTGGCGCCGGAATCGGTGTTCGCCCGTAAGAACTACTTCTATCCCGACTTGCCCAAGGGTTATCAGCTATCCCAGTACGAGCAGCCGCTCGCCTCCGGAGGGCAGTTGACTTTCGCGGCAGGGGGCGAGGCCCGCACCGTACGCCTGCGCCGGGTACATCTGGAGGAAGACGCCGGCAAGTCCCTGCACGGGGATGATGCCGCCCGGGCTTCCGGCATCCCCGGCCACCATTCGCTGGTGGACTTCAACCGCTGCGGCGTCCCCCTCATCGAGATCGTGACCGAGCCGGAACTCAGCACGCCGGATGAGGCCCGGGCATTCCTCGAAGCCTTGAAGCAGGTGCTGGAGCACGCCGGCGTGTCCGACGTGAAGCTGCAGGAAGGCTCCTTGCGCTGCGACGCCAACGTTTCGGTCCGGCCGGCCGGCCGCGACGAGCCCGGGATCCCGGTGGAGATCAAGAACCTGAACTCGTTCCGGTTCGTCCACCGGGCCGCAGCCCACGAGATCGAGCGCCAGTCGGCGCTGCTGGCTGGCGGAAAGCCGATCGAGCGCGAGACCCGGCAGTACCTGGAGTCCATGGGCACCACGGAAACGCTGCGCCGCAAAGAGCAAGCCGATGACTACCGTTATTTCCCCGACCCGGACCTCCTACGGCTGCGGGTTGACCCCGACTGGCTAAGGCGGCTGCGCGATCAGCTCCCCGAGTTGCCGGCAGCCAGGCGCGAGCGATATCGGCGCGACTTCGGGCTGGCGGACGAGGACGCCGAACAGCTGGTGGCCGGTCTTCCCCTGGCCCGCTTTTTCGAGCAGGCGGTCGTTCTCGGCGCCGACCCCCGGACCGCGGCCAACTGGACGCTGGTGGAACTGGGCCGGCTGATGAACGCCCATGACCGCCCGGCGGACGCGATCCCCCTCCCGCCCGGGCATCTCGTGGAGTTGCTCACGTTGCTCCAGTCGGGGACCTTGAGTCGGCCGCTGGCGCGAACCGTGCTCGAGGACAGCTTCCTGAGCGGTCGTTCACCTCGGGCCATCGTCGCCGCCTCAGGCGTCACCCAACTCACCGGCGAGGCAGAGGTTGCCGCCATGGTGGACCAGGTAATCGCCGCCAACCCCGGGCCGGCGGCCGACTACCGGGCCGGCAAGGGCCGGGCGCTGGACTTCCTCGTGGGGCAGGTTATGCGCGCCAGCCATGGCCGGGCCAACCCCGCCGTGGTCAACCGCATCCTGCGCGAGCGGCTGGCTGACTTCACAGCACCTGCAGGAACAGACACTTGAGGTAACGGGTTTCCGGGGCGGCGAGCAACACCGGGTGATCGGGCGACTGTCCCCGTTCGTCGAGCAGTCGCAGTGACCGCCGCGCGTCCCATGCCGCCTCCACGAGGATCTGGCGGAAGTCTTCCGCGGACAGGTGGTAGGAACAGGACGAAGTCACCAGGAACCCGCCCGGCCGGATGATGCCGAGCGCCCGCAAGTTGATTTCCTTGTAGCCCCGGATCGCGCCGGGCAGGGCGGCCCGGCTGCGCGCGAAGGACGGCGGATCCAGGATCACCAGGTCATAGATCTGACCCGCCCGGTGCAGCGCGCGGAGTTCGTCGAAGGCGTTGCCCGCCCGGAAACGAATCCGGTCGGACAGGGAGTTCCGTTCGGCGTTGGTCGTGGCCAGTTCAATTGCTTCCGAGGAGCTGTCGATGCCGGTGACCTCGGCCGCATCGTGATATGCCGCGTGCAGGGCGAACCCGCCCGTGTAGCAGAACGCGTCCAACACCCTGGCACCGGGGCAAAGCGGCGCGATGGCGCGGCGGTTCGCTGCCTGGTCCAGGAAGTAGCCGGTCTTCTGGCCGCCTTCCCCATCCACCTCCACTTGCAGAGGGCCGTCGTCCACCACCGGCCGGAGGCTGCCGGTCCCCCGCAGCCAACCCTTTGCGAGCGGCAGGCCTTCCCGGGCCCGCACCGGCGCATCGTTGCGGGCGAAGATCCCCCTTGGCTGCAGGGTCGCCTCAAGCGCATCAAGCACGGCCGGCAGCAGGCGCTCCGCTCCCCGGGCCAGCGCCTGTACCACCACGATATCGCCAAAGCGATCGGCGATCACCGCCGGCAATCCATCCGCTTCCGCGTTCACCACCCGGGCCAGGGAGGGCGGATCGGTACGCGGTCCGAGGAACCCCCGGGCGGCCAGCCAGATGCGATGCTGCCAGGCTGCCCGAACCCGCTCATGGATGAAGGGGGCGTCGACCGGACGGTCCTCTCGGGTGAGCAGCCGAACCGTGATCTGGGAGTCCGGGTTCCAGAAACCGCGCCCCAGGTAACGGCCACGATGGTCCGCGACCTCCACCACGTCGCCCGGCTGGGCGGTGCCGTCCGTGGTCTCGATCTCGCTCCGGAAGACCCAAGGATGTCCCATTTCCAGCCGGGGTGTCCGGTGCCGCACCAGCCGCACCCGGCCCGGTTCGCGAAACTGCCGATCGGCCATACGATCCGATGTGCCTCCTCGTTCGTCCCCTGGCTTCCGCCCACTTTACAGGTCGCGACGCTCCAGCGCCAGCAGGGACAGGCAAAAGGCCGCCGTAGCCGCCCCGAACAAGACCGCCAGATTCGGCCCCAGTTCATCGCCGCGCGCCAACGCCTCCAGCGGCGCGAAGTATCGGAACAGTGAGGCCACCCGGTAAGGCTCCACTACCTCCCAGATACCCCCGACCACATCCAGGGCATACAGGGCCGCGAACAGCCCTCCAGCGAGCCCCAGGGCCTGCCGCCCTTCCCGGGCGAGGGAGCCGATGAGGTAAGACGTGCCGAGGATCGACATGGCGAAGGCGAAAGTCAGGAGGCCGGCGACCACGAACTCCGACCAGCCCGGCGGCTCAAGACCAAGGCTGACCGCGATCACCCGCAGGGTCAGGGAGAAGAGCATGGTCACCCCAAACAACAGCGTGCTCACCGCCGCCAGGTCGTGAAGGGCCAGGCGGATCCGGCTCACCGGCCGGCTGAACAGGAGATCGACCGTCCCGTCGCCCACTTCCCGGGCGACGAAGGTGCCCGCGGCGGCGGCATACATCACCAGTACCACCAGGATCAGCGGATGGCGCCAGATCAGCGCCAGGAAAGCCGGGAATCCGCCGGGCGCTCCGCCGCCACCGCCGGCTATCGCTCGCAGCAGCCCTTCGCCTTCACCCTCCATCAGCAACTGGTCCATCGCCGCCGGGCCCACCGCTTCATAGGCGCCTAGCATCAGTGCCCCGAAGCCCAGGATTCCCAGGGCGGTCCACGCCGCTCCCGGGCCGCGCCGGCGCAGGTTGAAACCGAAGCGACGCCAGCTCACTCTCCTCCCTCCCTTGGCGAGGCGTAGAACTCGAGGAAGATCTCATCCAGCCGGGGAGGGGCGCAAGCCAGGCTCGCCACCGGCAGGCGCGAGAGGACTTCGAGGACGGGGGCGATCGGCCCGGAAACGGTGCATGTGAACCGGTCGGGGCCGTCGACGGGGCCCACCACCGCCCCTGCCTGCCGCAACGGTTCGAGGTCGACCGGGTGCTCGAGGGCGACCTCGAGGCGATGAAGGCGGCGGCGCTGCAGTTCGGCCACCTCCCCGGTCACCAGCAACTCGCCGGAGCGGATGATGGCTACCTCCTGGCACATCTGTTGGACCTCGAACAGCACATGGGTAGACATGAAGATCGTCGCGCCCCGGCGGTGGAGTCCTCCCAGGAGTTCGAAGAGACTGCGCTGGATAAGCGGGTCGAGGCCCCGGGAGGGTTCGTCGAGGATGAGCAGTCGAGGCGCGTGCTGGACGGCCTGCACCAGACCGAGCTTCTGCTTCATGCCCGACGAATATTCGCGCGTCTTGCGGCGGAGGTCGGCGGCGGACAGTTCCAAGGCGTCCAGCGCCTCCTTCCGGACGGGGGTGGCGCCATAGAATCCGCCAAGGTGGTCGAGCAACTCCTGACCGGTCAGTTCCGGATAGAGGGACAACTCTCCGGGTAAGTAGCCCACCTCGCGGCGTACGGCCACGTCCCGCCGGGGGTCACGGCCGAAGAGGCGGGCGGTCCCCGCGGTAGGTCGGAGCAGACCCAGCAGCAGGCGAATGGTGGTTGTCTTCCCCGCCCCGTTGGCCCCGAGGAACCCGAAGACGCGTCCTTCAGGCACATCCAGCACCAGGCGTTTCAGAGCTTGCGTCCGGCCGTAGTGCTTGGTGAGTTCCAAGGCCTGAATGGCAGCCACTCTGTAACCGTCTCCCTTCAGTCCGCCGTGCCGGCTAGCCGAGCAGGATGAACGCGAGCGACGCCAGGGCAAAGGGGAACTGGATCAGAGTCCCGGCGATTGGCGGCCAGCGGCCGTGCAGATGGTCACCGTTATGGGTGGGGAAACCGCACCGCCCGCGCCAAAGACCGAAGTGCCGCAGCCCCACCTCGAGGTCGGGGGCCGTCGCTGCCACCGCGCCCCACCAACCGGCCGCGGCGAGGCACGACCGCAAGAGGTAGAAAGTGGCGGCACCCACGGACACATCGAGCAGGGCCCCTCGCCAATCCGTCACGTCATGGTGGGGGATGAGGTCGAGGACCAGGTGAGAAGTCAGGCCGGTCGCAATCGCCGCCGCCGGCGAGCCGACGTGGGCGCCCAGGGCGGCGCCCACCAGAGCGTGCGTAGTGAAGTTCATGGAGGCTCCTCGTTCAACGGACGCGACCGTTTCTCCTCTTACGAGTAGCCTCTCCCAAGGTGATGCCATGTATTGCGGCAGGAGGGTTGGCGATGGGGCATACATGCCCTGAGGCGCACGAGGTCTACATTGCGCCCTCCACCGGCCAGCCTGCTCCTTTCACTCCGGGCTCGCGCCATACAGCCAGCGGTACATCAGCCAGTCGCCGAGCACCAGTGATACATATTCCCGGGTCTCGGTGAATCCCACGATCCAGGGGAAGTCGATGCGCTCGCGGTAGTCGGGCGAGGCAACCCACCGCTGGACGCTGCCCCAACCCCCGTTGTAGGCGGCGATGGCGTGGAGGTACTCGCCGTCGAACGTGTCCAGCAAGTGGCGGATGTACCATGCGCCCAGCAGGATATTGTGGGCCGGGTCGAAAAGGGCTTCCTTGCTCGTCCGCCATCCCGCCCGCTCGGCGATCCACGCGCCGGTTGTCGGGAGGATCTGCATCAGCCCCCGGGCATCGGCCACCGA
>DOZU01000219.1 GCA_003517845.1 Clostridiales bacterium
CTCCTCGCCGCACACGAAGGCGCCCGCCCCCTCCTTGATATGGACCTGCAAGGAGAAGTCCGACCCGAGAATGCGGTCGCCCAGGAGACCATAGGCAACACCCTGCTTGATCGCCCGGCGGAGGCGGCGGACCGCCAGCGGGTATTCGGCCCGTACGTATACGTAAGCTTCTTCGGCTCCCACCGCGTAACCGGCCAGGGCGATCCCCTCGAGCACGCGGTGGGGGTCGCCTTCCAACAAGCTGCGATCCATGAAGGCGCCGGGATCGCCCTCGTCGGCGTTGCATATGATGTACTTGGGATTGCCGGCCGCCTTCCGGCAGGCAGTCCACTTGGTGCCGGTAGAAAACCCTCCCCCACCCCGGCCGCGAAGACCCGAGGCGGTCACCTCGGCGATGACCTGCTCCGGGGTCAGCTCAAACAGGGCGCGGCCCAGCGCGGCGTAACCCCCGAAGGCCAGGTACTCGCGGATGTCCTCGCAGTCCAGCCGGCCGCAAGTCGCCAGGGCGATCTTGTTCTGTGGCCGATAGAAGGCCATATTGGGCTCGTCCAGTACGGGTTGGCCCTCGCCCGACTCCCGGTGCAGGAGGCGGGTGACGATCTGACCCCGCTCCACCGTTTCCCCCACGATCTCGGCCGCGTCCTCCGGCCGCACCTTGGCGTACACGATCCGACCCGGTTCGAGCACCACCAGGGGGCCGATCTGGCAGTAACCGTGGCAGCCAGCCTTGATGAGACCCGCCTCGCCCGGCCCGGCGGGCTGGGGACGCCCGCACGGCGAGATGGCCGGCGGGACCGTACCGGCAGGAACTGCCCGGCGCTCGGCCAGTATATCGAGTTCCGCGCGAAGACCGCGCGCGTCCAGCGCATCGCGCAATGCGGCGTATACCTCGCGGGCGCCGTTCGCCACGCAAGCGGTCTCCATGCACACGAGCAGCCGGACTTTCTGGCCGATCACCGCGGCCCGGAAACGCTCCATCGCGCGATCCAGGGCCGCGCGACCGCGGATGTACGGCCCTACCGCCGGCATGGGCGATCCGGTGGCCGGCTCATCCACGGCTACACCTGAGGGGGTTGCCGTCTCCGGCGCAGGCCCGGTCTCGTCGGCCAGCCGCCGCATCAAGCCCGTAGCCTCCTCCGGGGTCAACTCGCCGTATACCTCGTGGTCATTCACCATGACCACCGGGGCGAGGCCGCACGCCCCCACGCACGCCACCCGTTCGATCGTGAACTTCAGGTCGGGTGTGGTGCCGGGACCATCAGGCTCCAGCCCCACCGCCTCGCGAACGGCGAAGTTGATCCGCTCTGAGCCGCGAACATGGCAGGCAGTGCCGTCGCACACCTTGACCACGTAACGGCCGCGAGGGCTCATCGTGAACTGGGAGTAGAAAGTGGCTACTCCGAAGACGACCGAGGGGGAGATGTCCAGGGCATTAGCCACATAGCTCATGGCTTCCTCGGGCAGGTAGCGGTACTCGGCCTGGACGTCCTGGAGGATGGGCACCAGATTGCTGACCTTCCCTCCGTGGCGCGCGATGATCTGGTTGAGCCGTTCGATTCTGCCTAGTGGCTGGGCCTGGACGAGTTGCGTCACTCGGGCATCCGCTCCCGCCGGATTAGATTTCGACCATCATCCCCTCGGCATCCGCCTGGGGTGGAGACACGATCCAGATTCCCTGGGCCCCGACGGGACCAGGGTTGGAAAGCTCCCGCGGCCGGTCGAGCACCAGGTGGGCCACATCGCCGGAGCGCAGGCGCAACCGGCGATGGCCCAGGTCGAGTTCGACTTCGCCCGCGGTCAGGTACATGAGATCCTCCCGCTCGTGCTGGAACATCACCTCGCGGTGGACGGCCCCCGGCTCCAGATCGAAGGCCAGGACCTGCATCCGCTTGCTGCGCTGGCCCAGGAAGGGCAGTACCTGTATCGTCACCCCCACCTCGCCGGTGACGAGACGCCGGCGCCCGGCATGGCGGACGACCATCCAGGACTCGGGGATTTCCTCCCCTAGCAGCACCGCCGCGCTGGTGCCCAGTGCCCGGGCCAGGCTCTTCAAGGTGGAGTGGGACGGCTCCACCTTGCCCTGCTCGAGCTGGTAGATGAAACTCGGAGACACGCCGCACTGGCCGGCCACGTCCCGCACCCGAATCTGGCCATTGGTGCGTAACCGGCGGAGTCGCTCGCCGAAACTGCTAGGCCCTGCGCCCGAATCAGTGAAGGCATTCACGATTTCAGTGTAGTCGGCTACTTAACACCTGTCAAGTGTTGATTCACACTCGTACATCGACCGTCCCTGCCCCTTCGGGGGAGGATCTGCAGGAAACGGGGGAGAATGCTTGGCGGTCGAAGAGGACGAGGGGGGATGGCGTTGGTCGAGCCGACGGGCGCCGGCGAACGGCGGTCCGATTTCATCACCGTGTCCGGCCGACCGCTGGGACGATGCTATGGGCCGGTTATAGGCCGGGACCAGGAGTATGTTCGGGAACTCGGCGACCCCGGCGAGTACCCATACACCCGGGGCATTCATCCCACGATGTACCGGGGCCGGCTATGGACGATGCGGCAGTTTGCCGGTTTCGGCACGGCGGAAGACTCCAACGCCCGCTATCGTTTCCTCCTCGGAGAGGGGCAGACCGGGCTGTCGGTCGCCTTCGACTTCCCCACCTTGCTGGGATACGACTCCGACCACCCCCGTAGCGAGGGGGAAGTGGGCAAACTGGGTGTGGCCGTAGACACGCTGGCGGACATGGAAATCCTGTTCGAGGGGATACCCCTGGACCGGGTGAGCACGTCCATGACCATCAACGCCCCCGCTGCCATCCTTTGGGCCATGTACATCGCGGTGGCCGAGAAGCAGGGCGTGTCCCGGGACCGGATAACCGGCACCATCCAGAACGACATCCTGAAGGAGTACATGGCTCAGAAGACGTTCGTGTTCCCCCCGCGACCCTCCCTGCGGCTGGTGGTGGATACGTTCGCCTTCGGCGCTGAAGAGGTGCCGCGCTGGAACACCATCAGCATCAGCGGCTACCACATCCGCGAAGCCGGGGCAACCGCCGCCCAGGAACTGGCCTTCACGCTGGCCAACGGCCGTGAGTATGTGCTGGCGGGCATCGCCAGGGGTCTGGACGTTGACGAGTTCGCCCCTCGCCTGTCTTTCTTCTTCAATTCGCATGTGGACTTCCTCGAAGAGATCGCCAAGTTTCGCGCCGCCCGCCGCATCTGGGCCCGGGAAATGCGAGAGCGGTTCGGGGCCACCAACCCCCGGTCCTGGATGCTGCGCTTTCACACCCAGACCGCCGGCTGTTCGCTGACCGCCCAGCAACCCGAGAACAACATCGTGCGGACCACCCTCCAGGCGCTCGCGGCGGTACTTGGCGGCACCCAATCGCTTCACACCAACTCGATGGACGAGGCATTGGCCCTGCCAAGCGAGGACGCCGTCCGGCTGGCCCTCCGTACCCAGCAGGTCATCGCCCTGGAGAGCGGAGTCGCCAACACCGTTGACCCCCTGGGCGGATCCTATTGCCTCGAAACCCTGACCCGACAACTCGAGCAGGAGGCCCAGGACTACTTCGACCGCGTGGACCGCCTGGGAGGAGTGGTCCCCGCCATCGAACTCGGGTTCTTCCAGCGGGAGATCGCCGACGCGGCTTACCGCTATCAACGCCGGGTGGAGGCCGAGGAGCTGGCGGTGGTGGGGGTCAACTGTCACGCAGGCGGACCGCCTCCCGCCGTCAACCTGTTGCGGGTGAACCCGGCGACGGAACACCGTCAGGTGGACCGGCTGCAGGCGGTGCGACGCCATCGGGATGATCGGGCCGTCGAGCGAGCGCTGCGCGGGGTCCGCGCAGCGGCCCGGGGGTCCGACAACCTGATGTACCCCTTGCTGGAGGCGGTCCGCGCCTATGCCACTCTGGGGGAGATGATGGGCGTGCTGCGGGAGGAGTTCGGTGAGTACCGCGAGGAGGCCATCTTCTAGCCTATGGACAGGATAATCCGGGTCATGGTCGCGAAGCCAGGGCTGGACAGTCACGACCGCGGCGCCAAGGTGGTCGCCCGCGCTTACCGTGACGCCGGCATGGAGGTCGTATACACGGGGCTCCACCAGACTCCCGAACAGATCGCCGAGGCGGCGGTGCAGGAGGATGTGGACGTCCTGGCGGTGAGCATCCTGTCCGGCGCCCACGCCGTGCTGGTACCCCGGATCATCAGCCGCCTGCGCGAGCGGGGCGGGGACGACATCCTCGTGCTGGCGGGCGGGGTCATCCCTGAAGCGGATGTGCCGGCCTTGCTCGAGGCGGGGGTGACACGGGTTTTCGGCCCGGGCAGTCGCCTCGATCTGATCGTGGATTTCACCCGCGAACTCGCCGGGAGCAGGATCTGACCGATGGACCTGGTCTCGCGCCTCCTGGCCGGTGATGCCGCCGCGCTGGCCCGCGCCATCACGCTGGTGGAACGGGATCGTCCGGCACCGCGCGATCTCGTGGCCGCCATCCATCCCCATACGGGGAAGGCCCGGGTGATCGGCGTCACCGGGCCGCCGGGAGTGGGCAAGTCCACGCTGGTCGATCAGCTCGCGATTTCCTTCCGCCAGACCCATGCGCTGGTTGGAGTGCTGGCGGTGGACCCGAGCAGCCCTTTCACCGGCGGGGCGATCCTGGGCGACCGGGTGCGAATGGCCCGGAGTTCCGCCGATCCCGGGATCTTCATTCGCAGCCTGGCGACCAGGGGACAACTCGGCGGGTTGTCGCAGGCCACGGGCGACGCCATCCGCTTGATGGATGCGTCGGGCAGGAACCCGATCCTCGTGGAAACCGTCGGCGCCGGCCAGGCCGAGGTGGATATCATGAACCACGCGCACACCGTGCTGGTGGTCTTGGCCCCGGGGATGGGCGACGACGTCCAGGCAATCAAGGCCGGCATACTCGAGATCGGCCACGTATTCGCCGTGAACAAGGCGGACCGGGACGGCGCTGACCGGACGGCGGCTGAACTCGAAGCGATGCTGGCGATGGCCCCGGACTGCGGCGCCGGCGGGTGGCGGCCCTCGGTGATCCGCACCATTGCCCGCGATGGACGGGGTATCCCCGAACTCGCGCGAAAACTGGATGACCACTGGGATTGGCGGCAATCAGAACTCGCCGGCTGGCGCCGGCGGCAGGCGGCCGCCGAGCTTTCGGAGACGGTCGAGGTGTTGGTCGGAAGCCGCCTGCGGGAGTGGGCCGTGAAGTCGGGGCGGTGGGAGGAGGCAGTGGACGCGATAGTGGGAAGACGGCTTGACCCTCACCGGGGCGCGGAGACCCTGTTGTCGCATTACCTGAATTCCTGCCCCGGTGAAGGCGCGAGGAGCCCGACCGGCTGCCGGACGGGGAGGAGGAGGAACCCTTGAGGTACGCTATTGCCGAGGAGCACGAGCAAGTACGCCAGACCGCGCGGCAGTTCGCCGAACGCGAACTGGCCCCACGCGCCGCCGAGATCGATCACGAGGGCCGGTTCCCCTGGGAGAATGTCGAGTCGCTTCGCAAGTACGGTTACCTCGGCATGAACTTGCCGGAGCAATTCGGGGGCGGCGGGATGGACATGCTCAGCCACACCCTCGTGGTGGAAGAAGTCAGTCGGGTATGTGCTTCCACGGCGGTGGTCCTGGGCGTCCATAACGTCCTGTTCGGCGAAACCCTGAGTCGCTGGTGCCGCGACCCGGTGCGGGGCGAAGTCATGCCCGGTGTGGCCACCGGCGAGCGGCTGGGGGCCTTCGCGCTGACCGAGCCCCAGGCAGGGTCGGACGCCGGAGCAGTGGTCACGACGGCGGTACGCGAAGGCGACGATTACGTGCTGAACGGCCGCAAGACCTTCATCACCAATGCCGGCATCGCCCACTGGTATATCGTCTGCGCGACCGTGGATCGCGCCCGGGGAGCCCGGGGCATTACCGCTTTCCTCGTCGAGGAGGGCCAGCCGGGTCTCAGCTTCGGCAAGCCCGAGGAGAAGATGGGCATCCGGGGCTCCCAGACCGCCGATGTGATCCTCGAAGGCGTGCGCGTGCCGGTGGCGCGCCGGATGGGAGAGGAAGGCGAGGGGTTCAAGTTGGCCATGGCCGCCCTCGACCATGGCCGCATCGGCATCGCCGCGCAGGCACTCGGCATCGCCCAGGCAGCCCTGGATGCGTCGGTCGCCTACGCCAAGCAACGCGTGCAATTCGGGAAGCCGATCGCCGAGTTGCAGGCGATTCAGTGGATGATCGCCGAAATGACCGCCGATGTGGAAGCGGCGCGTCTCCTGACCTATCGTGCCGCCGAACTCGCCGGGCAACCGGGTCGCCACTCGGCGGACTTCGCCATGGCCAAACTATTCGCTTCGACCACCGCGATGAAGCACACGGTCAACGCGGTGCAGATTCACGGCGGTTACGGCTACATGCGCGAGTACAAGGTGGAGCGGTTCATGCGCGACGCCAAGATCACCGAGATCTACGAAGGCACCTCGGAAATCATGAAGCTCGTCATCGCCCAGAGCGCCCTCCGCTGAACTGGCGGGCGGGGTGGCGCCGCCACCCCGCCCCCTTCCTGCCGCCCGACCCTCATCGCCGGTACGGCTGTTCCCGCAAGCGGTCCTGAAGCCCCCGCGCCGCGGCCTTGTCTGACCAGTTGCGGTTGCCCATCGCCACGAATCTGGCGGGCGTGACCACCGGCCGGGCCAACAACTCGCGGGCGAGTTCGGGCACAGCTTCATCTCGAGCCAGCGCGGCCGCGGCCAGCTCGAGCCCCTGCTCTAGGTGCGCCAACCGGGCGTCTCCTTCACCGAGCGGCCGGCCCCCGAGCATGCCTCCCAGGCCCATAGCCATCCCCCCGAGCCACCGGAAACGGCAGACAGCGGCAAACCGCCCCGATATGGCCAGGGCCACATCGGCGTGGTGCGCCTCGGGGAATCCGCAATTGACAATGGCGACGAAGCCAGGTGCCCCATCGGTCGCCCGTTCCCGGCGGCGGGCCTCCGCCATCGCCACCATGGCCCGGATGACCGGCGCTGGCGGTGCATCGACGTACAAGGGGAAAGCCAAGATCAGCAGATCGGCGTCCCCGATGGCAAGGGCGGGGCCGATGGCAGGAACGGCCCTGTTGCTAGCAGGGGCGGGTTCCGAACCCGCCCCTACATCGTAGGCCGCGGCGGGCGGCAGGTCCTCCAGGAAATGAGCGCACCCGGTCACGCCGTGGTTGGCCAGCCGGTCGAGGAGATACCCCCCGAGGGAAGCGGAGGTGCTACGGGCCCGGCGCGGGCTGCCCACCAACAGCAAGGCGCGGCGAAGACCGCTCATGCTCCCACCCCCACCTGGACCAGCAGGCGCGTCAGCTCGGCCGCGGCCTCTTCCCAGGGGTCGGACTCCAAGAGTACGACGGAGCCCGCCAGCGAGCACTGGAAGTTCCGCGCATTGCGCGCTGCCAGCCGCCGGAACAGGTCTGCTTCCGCCTCATCTGCCCGTCCCTGCACGCCCACTGCGGCCAGCCGCCACTCATACGGGTAACGGCGGGCATGAAGCACCTCTCCCGCCTGTAGCATGAAGAAAGGCAGGATGTTGCCGATGGACCGGTCCAGGGCTCGCTTGAGTTCCGCCGAGTAACCGCCGAATACCACCGGGGTCAATCCCAGGATCAGGTCGGCACCGACCATGAGCCTGGCCACCTCGCGCGCCTCGTCATCGATCACGCATATGCCGGGCGAGCGGATCCAACACCCGAAACACCCGCGGCAGTCGGCGATCTTCGATTGTCGGAGCGCCACCCGGTCAATCTCCCAGCCCGCGCCGGCCAAGGCCGCGCCCAAGTGGCGTTCAACCGAATCGAGATAGCTCTCACCCTCCGGCGCTCCGTTCAGCAGCAGCGCGCGCATGGGTCACCATCCTCAAGCATGTCGTCGAGCCGTACCCACCGGTTGAAAGGGAGCTTTACCAGGCGGCACCGGTCGCTCAGCCCCCGCTCCACCGCCGTGAGGTCTACCGGCTCCAGGAAGACCGGGTGATCGTGATGCACGGGTATCAGCAGCCTGGTCCCCAGCCGCTCTCGCACGGCCCGGATCAGGTCGTGCTCATCCAGGATACAGCTGACGGGTTGTTTGCCGACCGGATCGAGCACCGGTCCGCCGACGTTCACAACGGCAGCCGCTACCGTCAACTCCGGCACACCCGCAAACTCCGTATCACCGCTGAAGTACACGTCCCGGCCATCCCCCCGCACCACGAAGGACAGCATCGGGCCCCCGCACGGCATCACGCCCCACCGATCCGGGCGGCCTTCAAAGCGCGCGGCCGCCTGCCGACCCGCCTCGCCGGTCAGCCAGTGGACACCTTCATGGGCCTCGATCGACAGTCCCGGATAAACCTGCATCCATTCACCCGGCAGGATGGCCGTGGCGGACGGACCGGCGGCCGGAAAGTGGCGGCGGATGGTCGCGATTACCTCGGGGCTGCCGATGAACCGGGGCGCCGGACCATCTGCGAGCTTCCGTACCGTCTCCAGATCGAAGTGGTCGAAGTGGCCATGGGTTATCAGCACGACATCCGGCCGGAACTCCTCAAGGTAGGCGTCAAATGCGGGCGCGTTGGGGCTCGCTTGAAACCATGGCCCATAGTCGTCGGACCGCGAGAAAGCGGGATCGATTACGAGTACGCGGTCCGCCAGGCGCAGACTGACCGATGCACCGCCGTGCCATGCCAGTTCCATGACCTGGTCCCCTCTCCTCTTCCGCCCGGAGTCTCCATCAGTGGCCGTCTTCGTGCCATCAGCGTAACTGCCTCCGGTATTGCCGTCAAGGGCGCAACTGCCGGCGTGTGGTTGGCCTGTGAT
>DOZU01000126.1 GCA_003517845.1 Clostridiales bacterium
GGACGATCATGAACATCGACGTGGCGGGCCTGACGATGGCCCTCGTCATGCTGGCCGCGCTGGTGGCATTCGTCCTCCTTGGCGGCAACTGACCGGCCACTGCGACCTGCATTCACCTTCCACAGCGGTTGGCCTCGCGAAGGGTGAGGAGAAAAGATCACTTTTCGAGCGGCAGGACCACCGCCCGAAATGGTAGTATCTTCCACTGCGGGAGGTTGCCCAGTTGCTCGCCAAATCGTTTGGCTGTACCCTCGCCGGCATTCAGGCCCGACTGGTTGAGGTTGAGGTGGACGTCAGCCCGGGCGTGCCCGCCTTCGACCTGGTGGGGCTGCCGGACAGCCCCTTGCGGGAGGCGCGGGAAAGGGTGCGGGCGGCCATCCGCAACTCCGGTCTTGAGTTCCCCCTCCGGCGCATCACCGTGAACCTGGCGCCGGCCGACCTCCGCAAGGAAGGACCGGGGCTCGATCTGCCGATAGCGGCAGCGATTCTCGGCGCCACCGGCCAGGTAGGGCTGGAGCGCCTGGGCGACTGGGTCCTGGTTGGGGAACTGGCGCTGGACGGCCGGGTGAAGGCGGTCACCGGCATCCTGCCCATGGCGCTGGCGGCGCGGGCGGCCGGCCATACTGGCATCGTGGTCCCCCAATCCAATGGCGCCGAGACGATGCGGGTCGGAGGCGTCAAGGTCCTGGCAGTGGAATCGCTGGCGGCTCTGGCCGGATGGCTGGAGGGCCGCTCCCGCCTTGGGCCGCCGAACGGAGGCGGCGCGGCTGGCGGAGTGGCCTGCCCGCTGGATTTCGCCGATGTGGCGGGCCAGAGGATGAGCCGGCGGGCGCTGGAGATCGTGGCGGCGGGCGGACACCATTGCCTGCTCATTGGGCCGCCCGGTGCGGGGAAGACCATGCTGGCGCGGCGCCTCCCCGGCATACTGCCGGAACTCGGTTCGGACGAGGCGCTGGAAGTGACCGTCGCCCACAGTGTCGCCGGCCTGCTGCCCCCTGGAGGGCCGGCGATCGCGCATCCGCCTTTCCGCAGCCCGCACCACAGCGTGTCCGTCGCCGGGCTGATGGGTGGGGGCCGGCCGCCGCGCCCGGGCGAGGTGACCCTCGCCCACCGCGGGGTGTTGTTCCTCGACGAGTTCCCCGAGTTCCGCCGGGAGGCCCGCGAGGCCCTCCGCGAGCCGCTCGAAGAAGGCACCGTCAACATCGTCCGCGCGGGCGCCGCGGTCACCTACCCGGCCCGGTTCCTGCTGATTGCAGCGATGAATCCCTGCCCGTGCGGTCACTGGGGCGACCCGCGGCGGAGTTGTCTGTGCTCGCCCCCGGCCGTACTCCGATACCGGTCCCGGATTTCGGGGCCGCTGCAGGACCGGATCGACCTTCAGGTCAATGTCCCCTGCCTGGACTACCATGAGATCCAGAGCCGGGGGCAAAGTGAGAGCAGCGCGGCGATCCGCGATCGCGTGCTGCGGGCCAGGGGTATCCAACGCCGGCGGTTCAGCAACTCGGGTCCAGCCGCCAACGGCCAGATGGGTCCCGCGGAGGTCCGAAAGTTCTGCCGGCTTTCACAGCCGGCGCAGGGCGTGGTACGGGCCGCGTTCGAACAACTCGGCCTGAGCCTGCGGGCCCATGACCGCATCCTCAAGGTGGCGCGTACCATCGCCGACCTTGACGGTGGAGGTGAACTCGAGCCCGGGCATCTGGCCGAGGCCATCCAGTACCGGTGGCTGGATCGAGACCTGGTCTCGTGAAGAGGAATATTATGGGATATGGCGAACCGGATCTGGCATGAGCGACAGCTGCTTGCCGGAACCGGCTTACTGGGTAGCCTTTAGCCATCTGTCGGGAATCGGCCCCCGCCGTTTCGACCGCCTGCTGGAGCTGCTGGGCACAGCGGCCAAGGCCTGGTCTGCCCCCGATTCCGTCCTGCTCCGCCTGTTCCCCGGTGCCGTGGGCGAACGACTGGTTGCGGCGCGGCGGGAACTAGATCCGGAGGCTTGCTGGCGGGCGGTGGAACGGGCCGGCATCAGGGTGCTCCTGCGTTCAGATCCCCGCTACCCGCCGCGTCTGGCAGCCATCGCCGACCCGCCCTTCCTGCTGTACTTGTGGGGGGCGGCACCGGTGGACGATGCGGCGGTGGCGATTGTCGGCTCGCGCCGGGCGTCGCCCTATGGACTGGCCGTCGCTGAATGCTTGGGCAGGGATCTCGCTCGAGCGGGCGTGTGGGTCGTTTCCGGTCTGGCCCGGGGGGTGGACATGGCGGCCCACCGGGGGGCCCTGAGCGGCGGGGGGAGAACGCTGGCGGTCCTGGGGTCGGGTCTTGAGCGCGTATACCCTCCCGAAGCCCGATCCCTGGCACGGGCCATCGCGGCGACGGGTGGGGTGATGAGTGAGTTCGCCCCGAATACTCCCCCCTTGGCGGCCCATTTCCCGGTTCGCAATCGCATCATCGCCGGCCTGTCCCTTGGCGTGGTGGTGGTGGAAGGAGCCACGGACAGCGGCGCGCTGATCACCGCCCAGTTGGCGGCGGAGCAGGGGCGGGAGGTGATGGGCGTGCCCGGACCGGTGACCAGTCAGGGCAGCCGCGGTCCCCACGCCTTGATCCGGGACGGCGCGGCCCTGGTCGAGTCGGCCGGGGACGTACTCGAAGTGCTTGGCCTGCGGGCGCCCAAACCGCCGGCACCGGCAGCTGAACCCGGGCTGAATGAAGATCATCGCCGGTTGCTGGCCGAACTGGGCGTCGATCCGCTACTACCCGAAGAACTCGCCCGGCGAACGGGGCTCGAACCGGGCGAAGTCCTTGCCGCCCTCTTTTTGCTGGAGACCGCGGGGCGGGCGCGTCGCGCCGGGTCGGGTTACATCGCCTTGCCGTGCGGCTCGTGACCCCGCGACCTTGCGTGGCGCCGGTGGACTGAGTTATGCTACTGAGGTGAAGTGAACTCGGGAGGTTTGGTGGGCGTTGCTGAGACCGCTGATCATCGTGGAGTCGCCGGCCAAGGCGCGAACCATTCAGAAACTGTTGCGTAGCAGGGTCAAGGTAGAAGCGTCGATGGGGCATGTCAGGGACCTCCCCCGCAGCCGGCTGGGAGTGGATGAAAGCAATGGCTTTGCGCCCAAGTACGTGACCATCCGTGGCAAGGGAGAGATCCTGAAGAAACTCCGGGAACATGCGCGCAAGGCGCGCGAGGTATATCTGGCTACCGACCCGGATCGGGAGGGCGAGGCCATTTCCTGGCATCTCGCGCACTCACTCGGTCTCGACCCCGACCGCGCGGTACGGATCGAGTTCCGCGAAGTCACCCGGGAAGCGATCGAGTGGGCAATCGACCACCCGCGGCCCATTGACGGGCAACTGGTCCAGGCGCAACAGGCCAGGAGGATCCTCGACCGGCTGGTGGGCTACAAACTCAGCCCCCTGCTATGGCGGAAGGTAAGACGGGGGCTGAGCGCCGGCCGGGTCCAATCCGTGGCGCTCCGTCTGGTCGGCGACCGCGAGGCGGCCATTCAGGCTCACGTGCCCGAGGAATACTGGACGGTGCTCGTCCACCTGGAAGGCGGTCTGGTCGCCCGCTACTGGGGCACGGCGGGCCATCGGGTGAACCTGCGAG
>DOZU01000196.1 GCA_003517845.1 Clostridiales bacterium
CGTAGCGGCGGGCCATCCCAGAGTTGAGAACGGCCAAAGGGCAGAACTGAACCAGGTGTCCAGCACATCGGGGTCCTGCTCCAGTCCCCGATGTCCACAGGCATCACAGCTTTCCGGGGTGGTGCGGCTGACGATCATCTGGCCGCATTGCTTGCAGTGCCAGGCAGGGATGCGATGTCCCCACCAGAGTTGCCGGGAAATGCACCAGTCCCGGATGCCGCCAAGCCATTCGAGGTACACCCGGGTAAAGCGGTCCGGCACGAACCTCAGCTCGCCGCGTTCGACGGCGGCCGCCGCCGGGCTGGCCAGGGGCTGCATGCGCACGAACCATTGGCGGGATAGCAGGGGTTCGATGGGCGACGCGCACCGATAGCAGTGCCCTACCGCATGCCGGTGTTCCTCGGTCCGACTCAGGAGCCCGCGCGCCTGGAGATCGGCCAGCACCGCCTCCCGGCAAGCTCGCCGGTCCAGTCCCTGGTAGGGACCGGCCGCTGCCGTCATCCGCCCGCCCTCGTCCATGACCACGGGTGACGGGAGGCCGTGCCGCTGCCCGATCTCGAAGTCCACCGGGTCATGGGCGGGGGTGACCTTGACCACTCCAGTGCCAAAGCCCTGCTTGACAGCAGGGTCGGCCACGACCGGCAGCTTCCGGTCCACCAAGGGGTGTCGGGCGACGCGTCCGTGAAACTGCTGGTAACGCTCATCATCAGGGTTGACCGCCAGGCCGGTGTCCCCGGGTATGGTCTCCGGCCGGCTAGTTACGGCGGACAGCATCCCGCCGCCCTCGAGCGGGTAGTGGACGGTCCAGAGGTGGGCCGCTACCTCTTCGTGTTCGACCTCGATGTCCGACAGGGCCGTGCGGCAGTCGGGGCACCAGTTGATGATGTAGTCGCCTCGATAGATCAGCCCCCGCTCCCAGAGGCGCACGAACACCTCGCGCACGGCATGCGAACATCCCTCATCCATGGTGAAGCGCAGCCGGGACCAGTCACAGGACGCGCCCAGCCGCCGCAACTGGTGCAGGATGATCGTCTCGTACTCTTCCTTCCACTCCCACACCCGCGCCACGAAGGCTTCTCTGCCCAGGGCGTGCCGGCTGAGCCCTGCTTTGGCCAGCCGCTCCTCCACCACGTGCTGGGTGGCAATGCCCGCGTGATCGGTCCCTGGGAGCCACAGTGCTTCGTCCCCCGCCATCCGCCGCCAGCGGATGACGGCATCCTGCAGGAAGTTGTCGAGGGCGTGCCCCAGATGCAGTGACCCGGTGACGTTAGGTGGCGGGATGACGATGGTGAAGGGCGGCCGGCCGGAGTCGACCTGGGCTCGAAATGCGTCCCCGCGGAGCCACAACTCGTAGATATCCGATTCCACGGCCGCGGGCTCGTACGCCGGCGGAAGTTGAATGTCTGCCCCAAGACTATCCTTCACTCGGCCCACCCCCTTGAAAAGCTAACGCCCCTTC
This sequence comes from Clostridiales bacterium, assembly GCA_003517845.1. Lineage (GTDB taxonomy): Bacteria > Bacillota > Sulfobacillia > UBA995 > UBA995 > UBA995. The sequence goes on from DOZU01000196.1 coordinate 1,460, forward strand.
GCCCAAGGGCGAAAGGGCATCCTTTCGCGGTACCACCCTAGTACGCGCCGCCGGCGGTCGCCGGCTGCGCCTCGGTTTTCGCGTTCACGGGCGAACCCGGCCGGGCCTACGGAGACACATCACTCTCTCGTCCCGGCGGCTCCGGGGCGACTTCGGGCGGGTGCTCGGCCGGGCAACCTCTCAGCCTGCGGGCTGTCCCTCTCTGCGGGCCGGCGTCCCTTCCCTACTCATCCCCATCAATGCCGTTGCCGTTTGCTTTGCCCTCATGATAAGCCGCGGCATTACAGCTGTCAAGGGATCCCGAATGCGGCGGACCGGCGTCACTCGGCCGGCAGGCGCAGGCATGCGGGCAGGTCGCGACGGTCGATTCTGCCCAGCAGGTCGGCGAGGAACGTGGTGTTGTGCGCGGCGTCTCGAAAGGCGGGCGAGTCCAGGATCAGGCGATGCAGCGCCAGATTGGTGTTGACCCCCTCGATCGCGACCTCCCGCATCGCCTGCCGCAGTCGCTCGATGGCATCCCGGCGGTCGCGGCCCCGGACGATGACCTTGGCCAGGAGCGAATCGTAATGGTGAGGCACGCGGCATCCCGAGTACAGGTGGGAGTCGACCCTGACTCCCGGGCCGGCGGGCAGGTGGACCCGACCCACCGGACCCGGAGAAGGGCAGAAGGTCAGCGGGTCTTCCGCGCAGAGCCGACACTCCATGGCCCATCCGTTCAGGGCGATGTCGTCCTGGCGAGGACCGAGCGGCTCTCCCGCCGCGACCCGGAGTTGTTCAGTCACCAAATCGACCCCGGTAATCTCCTCGGTCACGGTGTGCTCTACCTGCAGGCGGGTGTTCAGTTCGATGATGAAGAACTCGCCCCCAGGGCTGACGAGGAACTCTACCGTGCCGGCGCTGGTGTAGCCGGCGGTCGCCGCGGCCCGCAGGGCGGCCCGGGTGACGGCTTCCGCGATCGCGGACTCGAGCCCCGGCGACGGGGCCTCCTCGATCAGCTTCTGGTGGCGCCGCTGCACCGAGCAGTTGCGAGTGCCCAGGTGGATGGCGTGACCCTGGTCGTCCGCGAGCACCTGCACCTCCACGTGCCGGCAGTCAGGCAGGTAGCGTTCGAGGTACAGGCGCTCGTCCTTGAACAGGCGACCGGCTTTCTCCCGGGTCATCTCGAGGCACCGGCCGAGTTCGGCCTCGTCCCCGACGAACTGGATGCCCTTGCCCCCCCCGCCGCCCGCGGCCTTAAGGAGGGCAGGGTATCCGAGTTCGGCGGCCACCACCTGGACGGCGTCCCGTGCGCCCTGCGCCGCGGCGAAAGGGAGGACGGGCAGC
>DOZU01000054.1:0-3589 GCA_003517845.1 Clostridiales bacterium
CCTCGGGCCCAACGGCGCCGGTAAGACCACCACCATCCGCTTGATGACCGGCCTCTTGCGCCCCACTTCCGGCCGGGTGCTGATTGGCGGCCATGACGTGCAGACCCAACCGGTCAAAGCCAAGGCCCTGCTGGGATACGTTCCCGATGAAGCATCGCTGTATGAGAAGCTTACGGGACGGGAGTTCCTGCTGTTCATGGCCGACCTTTACCGGGTGGCCGGACAGGGCCGGCAGGAACGAATGGACCGGCTGCTGGACCTCTTGGGTATGACCGAACGGGCGGGCGATATCATCCAGTCTTACTCGCGGGGGATGCGCCAGAAGATAGCGCTGGCGGGGGCCCTGGTGCATGATCCCCGGCTGCTGGTGATGGACGAACCAACGGTCGGACTGGATCCGCGCAGCGCCCGCGCGTTGAAGGACTTGCTCCGGGATCTGTCGGCCAGGGGCGTGACCGTATTCCTGTCCACCCACGTCCTCGAGATCGCCGAACGGATGTGCACGCGCATCGCCATCATCGACCGCGGGCGCCTGGTCGCCTCCGGCACCATGGCCGAGCTTCGCGCGGCCGCCAGTCAGGCGGGCGCCACCCTGGAGGATATTTTCCTCCAACTCACGGGCGAGCCGGAACATACCGAACTGGCGCGCCAGCTTGACGGGGAGGCGGGACCGTGATCCGCCTGGCCGCCTGGAAACTCCGCCTCCTGTGGCGCGGTTACACCCGGAGACCCTGGTTGGCCGCCATCCTGGGCTCCCTCGGCGGGTTGGCGGCCCTCGGCTGGGCGTCCTTGCTCACCTATGGGTCATACGAACTCTTCGCCTGGATGGCGGCGGGCATGCCCGGCGCCTCCGCCGACCTCGCAGCGCGCATGGCCGGCATGACACTGCCCCTTCTGGCCGGCATCTATCTGATCGGCCTGGTAGCCTGCCTTTTCAGCGCCGTGGGCGCCGCTTTCCTGGTCATGTACTCGTCATCCGACCTGGCAAGGCTGTTCGTGGCCCCCCTCACCGTCAACCAGGTGTTCAGTCTCAAGCTGCTGGAAGTGATGGTGCCGCAGAGCCTGTGGGTGCTATTGCTCGTGTTGCCCGTGACCATCGGCTTCGGCGCCGGCTACGGGGCATCCTGGGCCTTCTATCCAGCCGTCCTCTACCTGAGCATGCTGACGATATTCTTGCCGGTGGCCGTCGGCATGCTGTTGAACCTGCTTGCCTTGCGCCTGATACCTGCCCATCGCGTACGAGAAATCGGTGGCTTCATCGGCCTGCTCTTCGCTTCCATCGCCTATGCGGCGACTCAGCTAGGCGCCCGGTTCGCGGGCCGGATGGACCCCGGGCGCTTGGCCGAGGCTGTCGGGATACTCCGGCTGTCGGAAGCCGAGTTGTCCCCTGCCTGGTGGCTGGCGCAAGCCACCTACGCCGCGGCCCGGGATTACGCGGGCGTCGCTTTGGGCTGGTCGTTGCTGGCCACCGCCGCATCCCTGCTCGTCCTGGCCGGCGCTTTCGGGCTGGTTCGCGAGGCGTTTTACGGGGGATGGGCGGGCAGCGGCGAGGTATGGCGGCGGAGGCGTCGCCGGGCGACCCGGGCTCCGGCCGGGCCTCTTCCCCGGCGCTCGCCGATGCTCGCCATCGCCCGCAAGGAGATGCGGATATTCGTGCGCGATCCCCAGAACTGGGCCGGCTCTTTTCACTTGATCGTCTTCGTCGTGATCGGGATGATCATGCCGGTGGCCATGGCCGGCAGCCGGGCCGGGGGATGGTGGGAGGGCCCGCTTCGCCTGTACTTGACGATGGGCATACTGTGCCTGGTCCACGCCACCCTCGCTTTTCTGATGGGCACAAGGATGCTGTTCGGCGAGGGGCAAGCCTGGGTGCTGATGCGCAGCGCGCCCCTGGCCGGCCTGGACATCGTGGGGGGCAAGGTCCTCGGCGCCTCGGTCCTGGCCATCGCACCCGGCATACTGCTGATACCCGCCACCGGCCTGGTGATGCAGGCCCGGGGATGGGACTACCTCGCGCTGGCCGGGGCGGTGGTCTTCGCCACGCCGGGGATGGTGACGCTGGCCCTGGCGGCCGGGGCCTTGTTCAGCCGAGTGGGGCTCAGTCAATACAGCGGCGACCAAACCCAACAGACGATGTCGGGATGGTCCCTGCTGGCCGGGGTCCTCCTGCCCGTGGTACACCTGGGACTGCTGGGGGGTGCAGCCATCCTGGCCACCGCTCCCCTGGACATTCCCGCCTGGGGACGCGCCCTCGGCCTGGTATTGCTCGCGGTCTTCGGCCTGGGCGGCGTGGCGCTGCCTGCTCTCTTGGCCGGCGCCCTGATCGATGCCGGCGAACCCGCGCACGGGAGTTGAGCATGCCGCTGCGGGTTGACCCGGGGACCGCCGGCGCCTTCCTCGTGCGGCAACAAGGTCTCGCCGCCGAGCGCCGGTGGGGGGACGCACGGGCGGCGGTGGAAGGTCTCGGCTACGTTCAGATCGACCCCATTCAGGTGGTCGAGCGCAATCACCATCTCGCGCTACAGGCCCGCGTGGCCAGATATCAGCCGCCCGACCTCGATCGACTGCTCTATGGCGAGCGCAGCCTGATCGAAGCCGTAACCACGGTACGTTGCATCGTCCCCACGGCCCTGTTCCCGCATTTCCTCCCCCGGTTCCGGGAACTGGAGCAGCGCTACCGCCCGGGCCTGAAGGACTTCGAACCCACCTTCGAGGCAATCGAGCGGGCCATCGGCGCCCGCGGCCCCATGAGTTCGCGCTGCTTCGACTCCCGGGACAAGGTGCAGGGCTGGTGGGATCGGGAGGGCAAGGCAGGGACCAGGGCTATCAGCCAGGCCCTGGAGTGGCTATGGCACTTCGGCCGGCTGATCATCCATCACCGCCAGGGGAACCTGCGCTTCTTCGACTTGACCGAGCGGGTCTTGCCCGGCATCAGCGCCGGCACCGCCGATGACCCGGATTTCCTGGCTCGGGCGTACTTCCGTGCCGCCGGGCTGGCCAGCTCGACCGATCCCCATCTGGCGTGGAGCCGCCAGCCGCCCGGAGGAAGGCGGAAGACCATCGCCCGGCTGGTCGACGCGGGTGAAATCATCCCCGTCTTCGTGGGGAGTCTCACCGACCCCTATTACCTCTCCGCCGACCTGGAGGGCGAACTGCGGTCTCCGGGCGACCGGGACGGAGGCGCGGTCAGGTTCCTGCCTCCGCTGGACAACCTGATCATCTGCCGGCGACGGGCGGGCGAGATCTTCAACTTCCAGTACCGCTGGGAGGCATACGTGCCCAGGGAACGGCGAACCTATGGGCCGTACGTGATGGTCATCCTGCACGGTGGCCGGCTGGCCGGCCGTTTTGCGCCCCGCCTCGACCGGCTCCGACAGGCGCTGGTGGTGAGGGGACCCTGGTGGGAAGGGCAGGAAGTGCCCAATGGCTTCGCCTGCGCCCTCGAGGAGTGGGCCCGGTTTCATGGTGCGCGCGACATCGAGTTCGAAAGGGCGGACGACCGCTGATGAGACCGGTCGGCGGGTGTCGCAGCATTCCTGGGCCGGCCGATAGTTGCCGGCACTGATCTGTGCTAGGATGATGGTGCCGG
>DOZU01000054.1:3921-4144 GCA_003517845.1 Clostridiales bacterium
GATGGTGCCGGAGATGGAGGATCCCAAGAAAGAGCTTGCCGAGGAACACCGCCACGCGGGGCAACTCTTCTATTTAGGCGGGTGGGTCCAGAGCGAACTCAAGGATATAAGACAAGAGATCCGGGACGTTCGACTGGAGACGAAGCAGGAGATCGGCACGATCCGCCAGGAAATTGGGACCTTACGCCAGGAGATGCGGCAAGAGTTCGGCGCCTTGCGCCAG
>DOZU01000054.1:4502-13135 GCA_003517845.1 Clostridiales bacterium
AGACGAGTTCGGCACCCTTCGTGAAGAAGTCAGAGAAGGCAACAATGCCCTCCACCGAAGGCTGGATAGCCTGCAGCGCTGGGTAGTCGCCGCGTTGTTCGCGATGCTCCTGTCGGTGATCGGCTCGCTATTCATTCGGTGAACCGGTAGCCCGCCCAGCCATCTTGATTTACTCGCCGAACTCCATCGTTCCGCCCCCCGAATGCGTCCGCCAGTCGCCGCCCATCATCAACACCCGCAACGGCCCCGGGTTCCGGCCCGCCCCGCCGGCGCGAAGAGGAGATCGCCGGGTAGCGAAGAACACCGTTCGCGCGAATGGATAGGGGAGGGATGCCACTTACTACGCCATGGTTAGCAGGCAAGACGCGCGATAGCCCTGCCCACCCGTAGGCGGGGGCAGGTAACTTGCACGCGGAGGAGGATGTGCGGTGGCCGAGTTCCAGGTCGTCAAGCTCGATGACATGCCGGGATTCTTCCATAAGCCCGACTGGTATCAACCCTTGGTGTTCGGCGAGAACATCAGCATGAGCGTGAGCTACCTGCTGCCGGGCGTGAGTATCACCACCGGTTCAACGCCGGAAAGCAAGGAATTCTTGGAACGGGCGATCTACATGCTGGAAGGTCGGTTGGACATCACCCGCGACGGCAAGAAGTATGAACTGCTCCCTCGCATGGCGATGCTGATACCGCTGCAGGCTGGGCCACGGGTGGAAATCAAGAATACCAGTGACCGCACGGCGAGCTTCATCCTGGTATACTCGCCCCCGCCGCATCCGGATCTCAAGATCCACTCGCTCCAGCGGCTTGAACAGCTATACCGGGACGCCAATCGGCCGGTCAAGCCTGGCGCGGAGATGAAAGAGGTCATAGCCGCCAAGAAACCATAGTCGGACGCTTCGATGGGTACCCGGCCATGGGCACGGTCATGGTCGAGGCCACGGTAGGGGCGGGTTCTGAACCTGCCCCTGACACCCGGAGAGGCGGTCTGCCCGCTTTCATGCCCCGCAGTGCCGGGAGAAAGATCGGGAACCTCTGCCAGGAGACAGCGTCTCGGACGGCTCCTCCGTTTGCTCCCCGCCGATTGACATTAGCCCGCAAGGCGGTGTATCATGCAATGTGATATCACAATGATATCATAGTCAACGCCAGGCAAGGAGGACTCATGGACATGTCAGAGAGAGCCGCTCGACCAAGGACCGCGCCCCAAGCTGAGGTCAAAGCACCCGCTTGGCCGGGAATGCCCGTCCTGGTGACCAACGTGGCCTTGATGATCGCCGCCCTGGTCACCGTGGTGTACGGATCCGTCATGGCGGAAGGCGCGGCAGGCATGCTCGCTCCGGCCGGAAGGCTCAGCGCGGCCGTGGTCATGATCGGTGGTGGCCTTTTGTACCTGGCCATCATCGGGCCCATCATCTTCCTTGGGTTGAAGGTGGTGCGGCCCAATGAAGCCCTGGTCTTGACCTTGTTCGGCAAGTACTACGGCACGCTCAAGTCCGAGGGCTTCTTCTTCGTCCATCCCTTCGTCAGTCCCGTGAACCCCTTCGGTCCGGTCGCACCTGTCGCGCGGCCCACCTCCGGTGCCTTGGCTGCCCCGGGTGCCGGTCGCCGCATGGCTATATCGCTCAAGGCGGAGACGCTGAACAACGACCAGCAGAAGGTCAACGACAAGCTCGGCAACCCGGTGATCATCGGCGTCGTAGTCATCTGGAGGGTAGTCAACACGGTCAAGGCGCTGTTCAGCGTGGAGAACTACAAGGAATTCTTGTCCATCCAGTGCGACGCCGCCCTGCGCAATATCGTCCGCGACTATCCCTACGACATCCCTCGCGATGAGGCGGAGCTGTCGCTGCGCGGCAGCAGCCAGGAGGTGGTGGACCGACTCCGCGGGGAACTCCAGGGCAAGGTCGAAATCGCAGGGCTCGAGGTCCTTGAAGCCCGCATCACCCACCTGTCCTACGCGCCCGAGATCGCCGCCGCCATGCTCCAGCGCCAACAGGCCAGGGCCATTGTGGATGCAAGACAACTGATCGTAGAAGGCGCGGTAGGCATGGTGGAGATGGCGCTGGCCAAACTGAACGAGAACGACATCGTCAAACTCGACGAGGAGCGCAAGGCGACCATGGTGAGCAACCTCCTGGTCGTACTGTGCGGCAACCGTGACGTCCAGCCCGTCGTCAACAGCGGGACTCTGTATTGACCAAGGGGTGGGGGCATCCCGCCGTGGCAGACCGGGAGAACGGCAAGAAGCAGCTGGTGTTGCGCCTGTCGCCCGCCTTGTGGCGCGAGTTGGCCGCATGGGCGCGGGATGATTTCCGTTCCATCAACGGGCAGATCGAATACCTGCTGACCGACTGCGTCCGCCAGCGGAGGAAGAAGGTGGACCGTGAGGGGGGACGCCGATCCCCGGTCGGCGAGGAGGTCTGAGCGGCAGTCCGGTTGCGCTGCCGAGGTGTGGGGAAGAGAGGGGTGGGGAAGTTGATTGAGCTAAACGGGCTGACCAAGACCTACAACCGGGGGCAAGTCAAAGCAGTGGACGAGTTGGCCCTGTCGGTGAGGGCGGGTGAGATTTTCGGCTTCCTCGGGCCTAACGGTGCCGGCAAGACCACCACCATCAAGATGATGGTAGGGCTGCTGCGACCCGACCGGGGGAGCATAACCATGGCCGGGTACGATCTGGCCAGCTCTCCGCTGGAAGTGAAGAGGCGCTTCAGTTATGTCCCGGACAATCCCGACATCTACCAGCGTCTGACGGGCATCGAGTATCTGAACTTCCTGGCCAACGTGTACCGAGTCAAGGCCGAGGAGCGCGAGGAGCGGATCCCGCAACTCCTCGAGTTGTTCGCCCTCACGGGGGCCGTGTCCGACCCCATCAAGAGCTACTCCCACGGCATGCGCCACAAGATCGTCCTCGTGGGGGCGCTGCTGCACGACCCGATGATCTTCGTCATGGACGAGCCCATGGTGGGTCTTGATCCCCGGTCGGCCCACCACTTCAAAGAGATCCTGCGCGACCGATGCTCGAACGGCCGGACCGTCTTCTTTTCCACCCACATTCTGGAGGTGGCCGAGAAGCTGTGCGACCGGATCGGCATCATCCACCGAGGCAAGCTCATCGCCCTCGGCACCATGGACGAGCTGCGCGATCAGGCGCGCGATAAGGAGTCCCTGGAGAAGATCTTCCTGGAGTTGACGGAAGCATGACCACCTGGGCCGTCTGGACCACCAGCCTGAAAACCCATTTCGGACTCTCGTTGGCCCGGTACTACATCCGTCGCCGGGACATCCGGTTCCTGGTGTTCGTGGGGGCGGCGCTGGCGGCGTGTGCCGGGTTGGCCCCCATGGTCTACTTGTACCAGCGCCTCCTGAACACCGCCTATGACCTGACGTTGCCGCTGGGGCAGACCCCGGTGGTCCTCACCCTGTCCATGATTGCGGCCGCGGCGGCAGTCCTGTTCCTCGGATTCGCGTACGTGATGTCCGTATTCTACTTCTCCACGGACCTGCCCATGCTGATCGCCCTCCCCCTTGCGCCCTGGCAGGTCCTGTCCGGCAAGTTCCTGGTCGTGCTCGTCGCCGGGTACCTGACCATGGCTCCCCTGGTGCTGCCCGGTCTGCTCGTGTATGGGATCCGATCGGGAGCGGGCGGCCTTTACTGGCTGCAAGCCCTTGCCGTCTACCTCGTGGCCCCGGTGATCCCCGTCAGCCTGGCCGCCATGGCCGTCATGGTCCTGATGCGGGTGGCCAACCTCGCACGGTACAAGGATGCCGTGCGCCTGATCGGGATGATCGTGCTGGTATTGGCCATCTCCGTTTTGTCGATGCTGCTCGCCAGAATCGAAGCGCCGGGGCGCGAGGCGGAGTTCGTAGCCCGGCTCCTGCTCCCCGGAGACGGTCTCATCGTGCAAACAGGGAGGGCTTTCCCGCCGGCCGTCTGGGCTACCCGGGCCCTCACCGCCCCGGCCGGGGCGGCGCGTCTCGGGTGGCTGCTGGCGTTGGCCGGTGCGGCGCTCGGGGCGGCCGCGATGGCATTAGCCGTGGGACAGCATCTGTTCTATGGCGGGCTGATCGGCGGCGAGGAAGTGCGCGCCGGACGGGGCCTGACGGACAGCCGGTTGGCGGCGCGGGTCCGGCGAGTCCGGGGGCCGGTATGGGCCATCGCGCTGCGCGATCTCCGGCTGCTCACGCGCGAGCCGATGTCTCTGATGAACAGCGTTGCCATGATACCCCTCGTGCCGGTGCTGATGGCCATCCCCCTCCTCGCCATTGGCGACGCCGCCCAACCCGGTCTGCAAGATCTCCTGCTCGGCAGCCCCATTGTGTCCCGGCTGGCAGGCGCCGGATACATGGCGGCCATGGCCCTGATGGCTACCGGGTCTTCCTCGGCGTTTTCCAGGGAAGGCAGGCTCTTCTGGGTGTCGCGGACGATCCCGGTGGACCCGAAGGTCCAGGTGCAGGCGAAGCTGGCTCAGGCCTATCTGATCATGCTCTCGACCCTTCCCGTGCTTGCCCTCCTCGGGTTTGGAGTCGCCCGATGGCCGGTGACGGATTTCCTCCTGGTAGCCGCGCTCGGCATGGCCGCCAGTCTGCCCCTCATAAGCCTGAGCCTGCTGCTGGACATCATGCGGCCTTACCTGACCTGGCAGAACCCGGTTGCCGCCATCAAGGAGAACCTCAATGTCCTGTTGGCCATAGCCCTGGGGGGCGGGCTGATGGCGGGACAAGGGTTTGCGGTGATGAGGCTGCTGGGCGCCGGGATGGATCTGGCCCCGGCCCTGCTGGCCGTATCCGCCGCTTCGCTGCTGGTAGGGGCCGCCATCCATGCGGTGCTGCTGCGCGCAGCACCTGTCTGCTATCAGCGGGTCGAGATCTGAGGTCCGGGTACCCGAATCAGATTTGCGTTGTTAGCCTGACTTCACCCTCCTGCCCCAGCTGAGATGATGGCCCAAGCGGGGCAGGAGGGCTCTTTGTTGGCCATTGGATGGTCTACAATAGAATGGCTATAGATATTGATAACAAAGCATGATGTGGCATTTATAACGGTCTATAGGGGGCAGTGGACCCTGGGTGAGGTTGGCCAGGGCATCCAGCAGGAGCTACAAAACCTCGGCTGGTGGAACTCGGTGGACGCCTACCGGCGTAGTCTCACCGGAACCCTGACCGCATAGGCGGAAACGCGTTCTGCGCAAGGGTTGCCGACGTTTCGTAGGGGCCCGTATAGGGGGAAGTTGAGCTACTACAACCGTATCTGAATGGAAACCCCCCTATTAGCGAAAACCAGGGGATTGCCCCCGGCACGATGACGTCACCGCGGCGAATGCTCCTATCCGGAAGGGACGCGCCAATGTGAAACGAACAGGTCAGAAGAATGTGAGACGGGACACCCGGAGGACCGGAGGCAACTCGGACTTCATGAGCGAGAACCATCTAGCCAAGCTCCGCATCATTGCTTTGGAAAGCTGTCGAGATCTGGGCGCCAAGGTTGACCGGCATCTTCAGGAAATTAGAGCTGCCGATGGCTACGATCAAGGTTCGTTTCTGGTTCGCGCGTCGTCCACTCGCTTCGCCAACGGGGAGGGGAAGGTCACCCTCCATGAGTCGGTGCGCGGAAGGGATATCTACATTCTCTCGGACATCGGCAACTACGGGTGCACCTACGAGATATTCGGGCAGACCACCCGGGTCGGTCCCGACGAGCACTTCCAGGACATCAAGCGGGCCATATCGGCGATCGCTGGAAACGCTTGGCGGACAACGGTGGTCATGCCTCTCCTATACGGAAGCAGGCAACACAAGAGAAAAGGCCGGGAATCGCTGGACTGTGCCATCGCTCTTCAGGAGCTTCAAAGGATGGGCGTCATCGGCGTCATCACCTTCGACGCCCACGATCCAAGAATCCAGAACGCCATACCCCTTACCGGGTTCGAAAACTTGAACGCAACCTTCGAGATTGTCGAGAGACTAGTCCATCTTGGAGTGAGCCTCGACCGCTCCAAGACGGTCGTCATCAGTCCCGATACCGGGGCAATGGACCGGGCGATCTATTACGGTGACGTGCTGGGGCTCGACGTAGGCCTCTTCTACAAGCAGCGATCCTGTGAAACCGCCGGCGGCAAGAACCCGATCGTCCAGCATCACTACATGGGTCCGGACCTTGCCGGGCGGGGCATCTTGGTCGTCGACGACATGATCGCGTCGGGGGACTCGGTCCTGAGCCTGGCCCGGGAACTCAAGAAGTGGGGGGCCACGGATATCTACGTGTGCGTAACGTTCGCCCTGTTTACGGAGGGCGTCGCCCACGTGCAGAGGGCCTTCGAGGCCGGTCTGATCAAGTCGATCCTGGCCACCAATCTCACCTACATCCCGCCCACCCTTGGAGAGTGTAAGTGGTTCGAGGAAGTGGACATGGCCACTACCCTCGCTTCGGTGATTGACCGGCTTAACCGGGCGGAGAGCCTGAGCTCCATGTTTGACGCCACTGAGAAGATTCACGGTCTCCTCAAGCGGCGAGCGGGGCTGAGACAGGAATAGGGGTTAGGCGGTAGGAGTAGGGGTAGCAAAGTAGGAACTGGGGGGACAGGGCACGGGAAAGCCCCCACCTCAACTGACCGGCCGAGGCCGCCGGCTCCTACTCCTCGCTGGCGTCGAGCAAGGCTCGAAGCAAGTTTCCCTTTCCCCGGGATCGGCAACCCGAGACCATTCTGGCCCGGGTCAAGCCAGAGAATAGGTCTCGGATCCGCCGGTCAGTCTCTTCGGCATCCTTGTTGTCGGCGACGAGGCCCATCCAGTCGGGGTGTTCCGCGTCACCCGCGAGGTTGGCGCTAGACCTCAAAACGTCGCGAACCTCACTCCACTCCAAGGGCTCCGTTCTTACGCCGTCCCCGTCCAGGTCAAGGCTGGGAAAGAAGACCGCCCGCAAGGCCACGGTCGAGGCCAGGGGCACTCCAAGCCGAGAGACCAGGTTCTGAGGCGGAAGGTAGAGTTTTCTTTCTCCGGTGGTCGACGGGATGTACCTTCCGACAGCCGCTCCCGGCTTCTCCCCGGCCAACCACAAAACCAGTCGGAGCCCTTGACAGTGGCGGAGATCCGCTGTAAGCTCGGAAGTAAAGGCGAACGGTGGTTCACACATGCAATATCAGAAGGAAGAGATCAGGGCGCGGATCCTGGAAGCGGCCCTCGCAGAATTCGAGCAACACGGGTTCGCCGGCGCCCAGATGCGGCGGATGGCCCGGCGGGCCCGCGTGGCGACAGGCAATATCTATCGCTACTTCAAGAACAAAGAGGAGATATTCGACGCGATCGTTCAGGCGGGCTATCGCGACATATCCGCCTTGATCTTCGAGTCGCACCAGCTAAGCAAGCAGAACCGAGGAGATATTCGTTCGATAGCCCGGCACATCGCAAGCGGCATCATGGGCGTGTACTCCCGGCATGGGCGGCAACTCCTGGTGGTCGCCAACAAGAGTTCGGGCTCACGGCACGAAGACTTCCTGGAGACGCTCACCACCATGGTTGCCAGGCGAATCAGGGAGGAGCTGTATTCGGGCGCGGGGGAAGGAGACGATGTGCTGATTCACCTGATCGCGTCCGGGTTCGTGGAGGGGTTGTTCATCATCCTGCGCAGCATCTCCGATATCCAGCGCATTGAAGAACTGATCAACCGGATGTTGATCTTCTACTTTCAAGATATCGAGTGCCGGCTCGGGGTGACGGGCTGAACGAACGCGGCACAGCTTGGCATGGCCAGGCTGTGGTTTGTTGGCCTCGAAAAGCGAACAATAGTTCGCGATTGCGGAGGTAGTCGACTTGGACCGATTTGCCCGCTTCGTGGTCAGGAGACGGCAATGGTTCCTGGGGTTATTCGGGTTGGCTACCCTGTTCAGCGCCGTCCTCATCCCTCGAGTGACCGTCAACTATGACAATACCCGTTACCTGCCGCAGGCGATGGGGACCCGCGAGGCCATCGCAATCCATGCCCAGGAATTCGGGTCGCACGGTACGGCGCAACTGATGGTGGATGGGGTGAGCATCCCCGAGGCGCTCCAGATGAAACGGGAGATTGGGGAGACTCCCGGCGTAAGCGATGTCATCTGGCTGGATGACTTCGCCGACGTGACGGTCCCCCTGGAGTTCCTGGGCGGCGCTCTTGTCGGGCGATACTACCGGGAAGGTCACGCGCTATTCGATGTGCTGTTCGCGGAGAATGACTACAGCCCGGTCACGGGTCGAGCCGTCGCTTCTCTAAGACGGCTGGGCAACGGGGACGTAGTCCTGCGCGGTCCGGCAGTGGACGCCCTTGTGTCTCGAGAACGGGGTTCTAGCGAGATCTTGGTGATCACCATCCTGGTGGTACCCATCTTCCTGGCCATCCTCGCCGTGTTCACGACTTCCTGGTTCGAACCGCTCCTGATCATGGCAACGGTAGGGGCATCCGTCGTGATCAACATGGGCACCAACGTGGTGCTGGGGGAAGTCTCATTCATCACCCAGGCAGCGGCGCCGCTGCTTCAGTTCGCCGTCACGATGGATTACTCCATATTCCTGCTGCACCGATTCGCCGAGGAGCGGGCTGCCGGCGCGGCAGCGGGCGAGGCGATGGGGGAGGCACTCAAGCACTCGGTCTCCTGCATCAGCGA
>DOZU01000055.1:0-5448 GCA_003517845.1 Clostridiales bacterium
CTACCTGGTGAAGCAGATGGAGCTGGAGCTGAGGGCCCGGGGGGAGGGCCGGGAGGTGGAACTCCTGCTCCGCCGCTGGGACCAGCTGAAGGTCAATGAGATCCGGCTCGAGCTCAACGGGGAGCGCCGCACAGAGTGGCAGTGGACCCTCGGTGAGGTCGGCCAGAGCATCCAGCAGGAGCTCCAAAACCTCGGCTGGTGGAACTCGGTGGACGCCTACCGGCGTAGTCTCACCAGAACCCTGACCTCATAGGTGAAAACGCGCTCTGCGCAAGGGTTTCCGACGTTTCGTAGGGTCCCGTATAGGGGGAAGATCCGATAAGTGAGGCCTCTGATGTGGATATCGTGGTGATCGCGGATTTCGAGGCGCCCTTTCTGGAAAGGATCGGGATCCTCCTCGAACTGAACGACGGCATCGGTCTCCCGCTTGAACCCCTGGGGTACACCCGGGAGGAATTTCGGAGGATGCGCGAGGAAGGCAACGTCTTCCTCCAGGAGGTCCTCGATACCGGTCTAGTGCTGCACGGCAAGATCCGCTGAACTCACAATCCCCGAACGCCCATCGGTACGGGGCGGGTTCCGAACCCGCCCCTACCCCCAAGGGTGGAACCGCCCTTTCCTGCCCCGTGGTGGCCGAGGGGTACAGGTGCCGCTCAGGACTTCAGCCGGGGGTCCAGCGCGTCGCGCAGCCCATCGCCGAGGAAGTTGAAGCTCAACACGCACAGGAAGATGGCCAGGCCCGGGAATATCGGCAGCCACCACGCGGTCCGGAAGAACGGCATCCCGTCGTTGACCAGGCTGCCCCAGCTCATCTGCGGCGGCAGCACGCCGAGACCCAGGAAGCTCAGCGCGCTCTCGCCCAGGATCATGCCGGGGATGCCGAGAGTGGTGGCCACGATCACCGGGGCCATGGCGTTGGGCAGGATGTGGCGGAAGATGATCCGGTTGTCGCCCGACCCCAGGGCCCGGGCCGCCTCGACGTAGTCCTGGGTGCGCAGCTTCAGGAACTCGGCGCGCACGATGCGGGCCATCCCCGTCCAGCCCAGCCCGCCCATGATCAGGATCAGCACGCCGATATTGGGGCCGACCAGGGCTACAAGGGTTATGTATAGATACAGGGTGGGGAAAGCGAGCAGCAAATCCACGAAGCGCATGATCGCGCTGTCCAGCAACTTGCCATAGTACCCCGCCAGGGCACCGAGGCCAACGCCTATGCCCAGCGCCACCGCCACCGCCAACAGCCCGATCATGAGGGAGATACGACCGCCCTGCAGGATGCGGGCGAACATGTCTCGGCCCAGCGAGTCGGTGCCCATGAGGTGGTCCCAGCTCGGCGGCTCGAGCCGGCGGGGGAGATTGGAGCGTATCGGATCGTGCGGCGTGAGCCAGGGAGCCAGGGCGGAGGCTAACATGAAGGCCAACACCAGCAGCCCACCGACGACCGCCCGCTGGTTACGGCCAAACCGCCGCCACTGCGATGACCCGCCGGAGACCGCGGACCGCCCGCGCTCACTCATAGCGGATCCTCGGGTCCAGCAAGGAATACGACACATCGGCCAGCAGATTCCCCACCAGGGTCATCGATGCCGCCAGCAGCAGCGTCCCCATCACCAGCGGGTAGTCGCGGCCGAACACCGCATCCACGGCCAGGCGGCCCATGCCCGGCCAGGCGGAGATCACCTCGGCGATCATGGATCCCCCGAGGATGTAGGGGACCCACATGCCCAGGATGGTCACCACCGGCAATAGCGAGTTCCGCAAGGCGTGCTTGTAGATGACTACCCGCTCGCTCAGCCCCTTCGCCCTTGCCGTCCGAATGTACTCCTGCCGCAGCACGTCCAGCATGCTGCCCCGGACATACCGCAGCAGTCCGGCCGTGTACCCAAGGCCCAGCACGATCCCGCCGGGGATCACCAGGTGGCGGAGGCGGTCCACGATCAGGGTGAGCGTCGTTGGATCGCGCAGTCCGAAGGTGCTCATCCCGGAAATGGGCAGCCACCCCAGCCCGACGCTGAAGATGAGTATGGCAACGATCCCGAGGAAGAACGAAGGGGTGGACACGAACAGGAAGGCCCCGACGGTGGCCAGATTGTCCGCCACCGAGTACTGGCGAAGGGCCGACAGCACCCCCACCGGTATGGCCACGGCAACGCTCACCAGGATGGACGGGATCGTGAGCTGCAGGGTGGCGGGGATGCGTTCCACGATCATGTCCAGCGCCGGCCGGCGAAAGCGCAGGGAATACCCGAAGTCTCCCTCCAGCACCCGGCCGAGCCAGCGGAAATAGCGGATGTGAAAGGGCTGATCGAGGCCGTAATGGCGCATGATCGCGATGCGGTCTTCCTCGAGCCGCACCCGGGCGCCGATGAACACGGCGGAAAGTCCCCCCGGAGCCAGGTGCATCATGCTGAAAGTCAAGAAACTGATGAGGAGCAACATCGGCACCGTCATCAGCAAACGGCGGGCAATATATCCTCGCAGCATGACCTTCAACTCCCCGAGTTCCCTGCCGTCAACCGGCCGGACCCGCTGCGCTCGAGGCCGCTGCGGGTCCGGGCCCGGCTGAAGGGTCAGGTCATGGTCGCTTGATCAGCCTACGGGGCGGGATGCTTCTGCTGCGCCTGGGGCACCCACCAGTGCTCGACATTCCAGAGGGTGCCGATCGGCGAGGGGACCACTCCCTGGAATCGCTGATCGACGCCGAGGATGGCCTCCCTGAAGAACATGAAGGTCACCGGCTGGGTATCGTGCAGCCGTCGGTGCAGTTGATAGTATACCTGCTTGCGGGCCGCGAAGTCCATCGTGCGCCGACCCTCGTCGATCAGCCGGTCCACCTCGGCATCCTGGAAGTTGGTGTCGTTGAAGCCCCACTCCGCCTGGGTGGAATGGTAGAAGATGTGGACATCGGGGTCCACGCCCACCGAGAAGCCCAGGAAGAAGGCTTCGAAAGCCCGCCGCGGCGGGTCGAGGCGCGATACGAGATCGCCCCATTCCAGGAATAGGGGGTTCAGCTTGACGCCGATGGCCTTGTAGTACTCCATGGCCAGTTCGATGACCATCTTGGCGATCGGATCGCCTGCTCGGCCCAGGAACTCGAATTCGAAGCGCTTGCCGTCCCGGTCGAGCCACGTGTCGCCGTCGGTGTCCCTCCATCCCGCCTCCGCCATCAGTTGCTTGGCGCGCTCGGGGTCATAGCCCAGCGGCTGGACGGCGGGGTCAATGGCCCAGGACGCCAGCGGGAAAGGCCCGGTGGCGGGGACGGCAAACCCTTCGTAAGCCGCGGCCGCGATGGCTTCCCGATCGAGGGCCAAGCCGAGGGCATTGCGCACTCGATCGTCATCGAACAACGGCAGGCGCTCGTTCCAGCCGAAGTAGTCGAAGCGCAAAGCCGGGAAGCGGTGAACTGCCAGGTGGGGCACACCCTTCATGCGCGCATACTGGACGGGGAGTATGCCAGCAAAGTCGATGCCACCGCCAGCAAGCTCTTCCATGCGCACCGCGTCGTCGGGGATGAGCCGGAAGGCGATGCTGTCGAGGTAAGGCACCTGCTCGAAGTACTCTTCGTTCCGGTCGAGGATCACGTGCACATCCGGCTTCCACTCCCGGAAGCGGAAGCGGCCGGTGCCCACCGGGTTGGTGTTGAAGGGGGCGGTGTTGATGTCCACCCCTTGCAGCAGGTGTTTGGGGATGACGCCGATGGAGAAGGCCTGCAAAGCCGGGGCGAACGGCTCCTTGAAGTACACGCGGAAGGTATGCGGGTCCACCACTTCCCAGCGGTCAACCTGCTCGTAGTCGCCGCGCCGTACAGTGATGGTGTGGGGGTCGCGGATCCGCTCCAGGGTGAAGGCCACGTCCTCGGCGGTGAAGGGGGTTCCGTCGTGCCAGGTCACGTCATCCCGCAGGTGAAAGGTCCATACCAGGCCGTCTGGAGACATATCCCAGCTTTCGGCAAGTTCCGGTTCGAACTCCAGCCGGTCATTGGCGCGCACCAGGCCGCTGAATACCAGGCCGTTGATCGTAGCCGATGGGACGTCGGTGGCCAGGATCGGGTTGAGCACCATCGGGGCCACATCCCCGATCACCAGCGTGTCACCCCGGACGGGCGTTACCACCGGCGGCGCCTCCACCTCCGGGGCCCGGCGCGGGCATCCCGCGCCAAGCGCTACCGCCGCCACCACTGTGGCGACCAGGATCAACCGCGCGACCCTGCTGTTCATTCGCTGCCTTCCCCCTTCGTGAAATGATACGTGCATATTTCTGCGTCGAACCTGAAATACCTCCCATCAGGACTAACCCGCATCAGTAACGGTTTTGTTCGCCGATTGACGCGGTCCTGGCTTGCCGCAGGGATCCCCATGGCGCCAGGGGGGCACCACAAGGCATGAAGACCAGCGGGGTGGTGGCAGGGCTCGTGGTCGTGATAGTGTAGGCTGAGATTCGTTCACCGGCAGGGGCGGGTTCGGAACCCGCCCCTACATTGCCCCGCGCATAGATTCGCGCCTTCAGTCCTCTTCGCCCGATTGTCCGATATCCGCGAAGTCGGAGGGCCGGAAGATGAGCGCGCTCGACTCGTGCAGCACGCCTTCGTCCACGAGACGTCCAATGAACAAACTGTGATCCCCGACCTCGCTCACCGACGCCACCTGGCAGTCGAGGAAGGCCAACGCGTCCTGCAGGATGGGAGCGCCGCCGGCGCCGGAGCGCCAGGCCAGGCCGGCAAACTTGTCCGTATCGCGGCCGCTGACCGCCCCGAAACGCCGGGCCAGGTCGACCTGGTCGGCACGCAGGATGTGAATGCAGAAGCAGTTCCCCTGGGCCACGACATCGCGCGTCTGACTGCCGTGATGGATGGCAACGGCGTAGAGCGGCGGACGGTGGGACACCCGCACCACCCAGCAAGCGGTCATCCCCGCCCGGACCTCGCCCGCGGCTCCGGTCACCACGAACACGGCCTGCGGCATCAGGTGCCGCGCCGGACTCCTCTCAGTCACTGCCTCCCATCCCCCTCTTGGCCGGAACCTGCCGGGCATGCTACGCCTTGACCGCTCATGAGCAGACCGATGGTCGCGATATCGAACCGGTCGGATTCGAGTTCACCCACCACCCGTCCCCGGTACATGACCAGAATGCGATGGCAGAGCTGAGTAAGCTCCTCAATCTCGCTCGAAATCAGCAAGATGGCGGCCCCTTCTTCCGCGCACTGGACCAGCCTTTTCCTTATATAGGCGGTCGCCGAGATGTCGAGCCCGCGGGTGGGCTGGCAAGCGACCACAACCTGGGGCTCGGCTGCCAACGCCCGGGCCACCAGCGCTCCAGCCCTTGCGCGCCGGCCCGGAGCAGCAGCGCCATCTCGGCCGTCCGCTTGCCAACGGACCGGGCGGACGCGAGGGCCGCCAGGGCATCGGGAAGCCCGTTCGCGCACTGCCGCTCCAGCGCCTTGCCCTCCCC
>DOZU01000055.1:5889-14467 GCA_003517845.1 Clostridiales bacterium
TTGATCAGGTCGGTGATGGCATGCTCCTGACCGGAGTGAAGATGCACGCCCTGGGCTATGCTGCCGATGGCTTTCAGGAACTTGGGGAGCTTGTCCTCGGTGAACAGGCCGCGATACCGGCCGAAAAGGCTGTTCCCCAGCCGATCGATGAAGCACTTGAGCTGGCCGGGAATGCTCATGTGGTACACGGGCACGGAGTAGATGATCGCATCCGCCTCCAGCCATGCGTCCCGCATGGCCGGGAAGTCATCGTCAAAGCAGCAGTCGCCCCGCTCATAGCATCGGCCGCAGGCGACGCAGGGGGCGAGTTTCTTCCCCCGTACCGACAGAGAACGACTTCCCTTCGCGATCCCGGGTACTAGCTCGGCGCTGGCCAGCGCCTCGCCCAGCAGGAACAGGCTATTGCCGGCACGGGGGCTGCCGCAAATCCCCAGCACCTTGAGTTCGCGCATGCTCATCCACCACTCCTCGGACATCCGCAGCCCTCAGGTCCCAGCTGTTCGATGGGAGCATAGGCGAGGTGCGGGCAGCCATACCTGGCACCGCCGAAGGCGCTCCTGCCGGCGGGCGTGGTCGCCGCGTGGCGCAACCGGGCGTGGCACGCCGTCCCGAGCAACGCGACCCCCTTGCCTGCCGCGAGATCGACGCTCATGAGCCCCGCCCCCGTCGCCGGGTCGAGCATGCAGACCAGGTCGGGGAATACCGCCCGCAGCCGCCCGTCGATCCACAGGGCCATCGTCTCATTCTTGATTACCATGCGCGCCTCGCGCCCGGCGTGAGGACCATTACCGGCCAGCACCACTTCCGTGAGGTAGAAACCGCCCCGGTCTTCGCCCCGGACCGAGGTCACTTCGCCCCGGAACAGGTCTGCGCCGCCCAAGGCGTCCCTCGCTGCGAGCAGCGGATCCCGGCCCGATTGCCGGGCCGCCATGACCGTTCGTCCCAGGGCGAGCGCCATGCTGCTCGTGCCGGGGATCACCGAGGCCTTCAGCTGTTTGCCGGTCATGGGGTAGTGGTTGTTGGCTCCCATGCCGCCCCCTCGCGTCACCATCCAGCGGCCGATCTCATCGGCGAAGGTCGGGGCGACTTGATCCGACACCACGATGGCATTGCCGTGGGTGTCAACCAGGGACATGGGAGTCAGACTTATCCCGTGTCCCAGGAAACTGGACATGTGCGTCTCCGGCGCCGATCGTCCCAGCCCGTCGCCGTCCACCGCCTTGATCCCCAGCCTCGCGGCCAGGGACAGGACCACGGGGGTGTTGAGTCCTCCTGCCTCGAAAGGCACGACGTACTCGACCTTGCGGCTGAGGTAATCCTCCATGAGCGAGGTGGCCGCGAGCAACTCAAACTCGGTCTCCCAGCGGGCAACGAGGTCCTCGATGGACATGCTCTCCAGGGTCTTCACCGAACCCATCAACCCGCCGCTCACCACCAGCGCATCATCGGGGATGTCTCCGGGAGAGACCAGCCAAAGCTCCCGGCCGCGAGCGAGGTCATTGGCGAGGATGGCCCGACCCCACTCCGGGTTCCCTCCTCCCCCCGTGCCAAGGATGGCCAGCCCTTCAAGCAGGGGCTCGATATCATCGATCCCGATCCGGCGCCCGGCCACGATCCCTTCACCCCGTTTCGCCTGGTGTGATGCCATTTCATTTCGCCCGCTCCGGCGCGCATCCTTCCCGCGCCATCCCGCAAGGCGGGAATTGCATCTCGTCAGGCAGGACGTGACCGGCAGCGACCCTCGCCCGACCGGCGGGCAAGGGTGGGAAAATTCATCGGAAATAGCGGTAGGCGAACGGCAACAGGTCCCCGGCCCGGACTTTGAGCAGGCGGCCGCCTTCCTCCAAGATCACCGCGGCCTCCGGAGCATAGTCGGCGAGGAGTTGGCGGCAATTGCCACAGGGAGCGAGGATCGACGGACCGGTCTCGCCGCCGCGTACCGCGACGATGCGGAGGAACTCCGTCTCCCCGTGCGCGGCCGCGGCACCGATGGCCACCGGTTCCGCGCACGGACCGTAGGCGCACGACTCCACGTTCACGCCGGTATATGCCTTCCCCGATCCCGCCAGGACCGCCGCTCCCACCGAGTGGCGGTCGGTCCGCCAGGCCTGGCGGATCGCCGCCGAGGCCAGCGCAATCAGTTCGCGGTCCTGCTCATCGAGTTCCTGGAAACCCGGGTGCTCTACCCTACTCACTGCCCGCCCCATCATCCGCCGCCGCCGTCCCCTTGACGCCGCCGAGTTTGAGCCTTTCTCGCGCCACCCCTTCAATCGCCGCCGCCACCTCCGGATTCTGGCGGAGGAAGTCGCGGACGTTATCCCTGCCCTGGCCGAGCCTGGTTTCGCCATAGGTATACCAGGTGCCGCTCTTCTCGAGAATCCCGAGTTCGGTGGCTACATCCACCAGCCCGCCCTCCCGGGAGATGCCCTCGCCATAGATGAGGTCGAACTCCGCCTGCCGGAAAGGTGGGGCCAGCTTGTTCTTGACGATCTTCACTCGCGTGCGGGCACCGACCGTCTCGTTGCCCTGTTTCAGGGTTTCGACCCGCCGCACGTCCAGCCGCACCGAGGCGTAGAACTTCAGCGCGCGGCCGCCTGGCGTGACCTCGGGGTTGCCGAACATCACCCCGACCTTCTCGCGGATCTGGTTGAGAAAGATGGCCGTGGTACGGGACTTGGAGATGGCCCCCGCCAACTTGCGGAGGGCCTGGGACATGAGCCGGGCCTGGAGGCCCACGTGGGCATCGCCCATCTCTCCTTCGAGTTCCGCCCTCGGGACCAGGGCGGCCACCGAGTCGATGACCACTACGTCCACTGCCCCGCTGCGCACCAGTGCCTCGGCGATCTCGAGGGCCTGCTCGCCGGTGTCGGGCTGGGCGATCAAGAGATCGTCGATGTCCACGCCGAGCCGCCGGGCATAGCTCGGGTCCAGCGCGTGCTCCGCGTCGATGAAGGACGCGACCCCGCCCCGCTTCTGAGCCTCGGCGAGGATGTGCAGGGCCAAGCTGGTCTTACCCGAGCCCTCGGGCCCGAAGATCTCGACCACCCTGCCTCGCGGGACTCCCCCGCAACCCAGCGCCGCGTCCAAGGCAAGGGATCCGGTGGGGATAATCTCCACTGCCAGGCGGCCCGCGTCCGAGCCGAGACGCATGATCGAACCCTTGCCGAATTGCTTCTCAATCTGCGCCAGCGCCAGGTCCAACGCACGCCGCTTGTCTATGGCGGGCGCGCCCCCTCCTCCGGTCTTGGCGGATCCTGGGACCATAACCTATCACCTCTATCGGCTTCGCTGTGAGCTGTCGGCTGCCGGCGCCCCCAGTCGGAAGCGGCCCTTCACCACGTACGTCGGACCGGCCGGCGAAAGACGACTCTCCATCAACCGGATCTCTCCCACGGTGAAACTGCCGGCGACCCTGTCCTCGCCCAGTCGCCGGACCGCCTCGAGCAGTCGGGAAGAGCCGGACGGGGACCGCTGCCGCGCCAGCGTCAGGTGCGGCGCCGGGTCCTTGGCGGACGCCGCGAAACCCAGCGGCAGCGTCACCCGGTCCACCGCGCGCGCCAGGGCCGTCATCGCCGTACGGCCGTCGCCGAGTCCCACCCAGAGCACCCGCGGATTGCCCCAGCCGGGGAAGCAGCCGATGCCCTGGCAAGTTACGGTCACCGGCGGCAGGCCGGCCGCCAACTCCGTCAGTGCCGCTTGCAGCGGGGTCAGCATCCGCTCCGCATCAATGGCGCCCAGGAACTTCAGCGTCAGGTGGTAGTTGGCGGGCTCTACCCACCGGTAATCCGCGCCGGCAGACCGCAAGGCGGCGCTCCATTCCGCGACCTCTGCCCTGACCGCCTCCGAAACCTCCACCGCTACGAATGTCCGCATCTCGGCCACCGCCCGTACCTGCGCGTCAGGCGCGGAGTCGACCCCACAGCAGTTCCAGGGCATAGGCGACGGCGCGCCGCTTCACCTCCGAGCGATCCCCGGCGAACCGCCGCTCGAAGGTAGCGGTGGGCCCGCCTCCGGCCAACCCGAAGAATACCAGCCCTACGGGCTTGCAGTCGGAGCCGCCACCCGGGCCGGCTATGCCGGTCACCCCGAGCCCGAAATCGGTGCCGGCACGCCTCATCACCCCATCGGCCAAGGCGGCGGCGACTTCCCGGCTGACCGCCCCGTGGCGCTCCAGCAGTTCCGGTGCGACGCCGGCCAGTTCCGCCTTGGCCTGGTTGCTGTAGACCACCAACCCGCGTTCGAAGTACGCGGAACTCCCGGGCACCCGGGTCAGCCGCCAGGCAACCCCGCCGCCGGTACAGGATTCGGCCACCGCCAGCCTGGCGCCGCGCTTGATGAGCAACCCGCCGATGACCCCTTCCAGGGTGTCATCATCCCGCCCGTACACATGGTCGGCGAGTCGGTTCCGGATCGCCGCCTCCACCGGGGCAATGAGCGCATCCGCCGCCTCCGGACCGCGCGCCTTGGCGGTTATCCGGAACTGCACCTCGCCCTCGCCGGTCAAGGGCGCCACCGTCGGATTTCCCTGGCCGGCCATGATGTCGGCGATCCGAGCCTCGGCGGCCGACTCGCCGATGCCTACCAGTCTCAGGACCCGGGACCGGATCACCGCCCGTTCGCCGCTTCGCTCCAGACGATCGATGAGGTAGGGGATCACGCTGTCGCGGGTCATGGGGACGAGTTCCGCGGGAGGGCCGGGTAGCAAGATGACGGCTTGTCGTCCCACTTCCAGCAGCACCCCGGGGGCGGTCCCTACGGGGTTGGCGATGGGAACGGCCCCCTCGGGGAGCATGGCCTGCTTCCGGTTGGCAGGAGGCATGGCTGCGCCCCGGCCGCGGAAGATGCTTTCGATACGCGAGAGGCCGACGGGATCCACGATGAGCGGGCGGCCGGTGACCTCCGCCAGGCGCTCGCGAGTTATATCGTCGGTCGTCGGACCCAGCCCCCCCGAGACCAGGACGAGATCGGATCGGGCGAGAGCCGCCCGCAAAGCCTCGTCAAGCCGGTGCGGATTGTCCCCGACCGTCACCTGGTAGAAGACGTCGATGCCGAGATCCGCCAGTACCCGCGACAGGTAGCGGGCATTGGTGTTCCCGATCTGGCCGAGCAGCAGTTCGGTGCCGACGGCGAGGATCTCCGCCTTCATGGACGACCTCCCTGGATGAGGGTTTCGCCGTCCGTCCGTCCTGACCTCTCCGATCGATCGGCTTCGCTCGCGCCATCCGGCAGGGCGGCGTCCGCCGGGGGCGATTCCCCAGGCTGAGCAGTCGGCGAAGTTCGTCACCCGGCAGCCGCTCCCGCTCCAGAAGGCACGGGCAAGCGCGGGCGAGCGCCACCCTCCGTGGCTCGATGAGCTGGTAGACCCGAGCCTCCTGGGACCGCAGGATAGACCGTGCCTCGGCCTGCGTCTCGCCGGGTGACAACAGTTCCTCGCTGACCGCTCCCAGTCGCGACAGCCCTGACCCGACGATGGTTCGGGCAATCCGGGATGCCCGCTCAATGTCGTCGGTCGCCGCCGTGCTCCGACTTCCCAGCACGACCTCCTCGGCCACGGCGCCCGCCAGCAGTATCGCAATACGGTCTTCGAGATAAGCGAGCGGGTAGAGGTGGAGGTCACTTTCCTCCGCCTGGCGCACGTAGCCCAGGGCTGTCCCGCGGGGGCTGATGGTCACCGTGGTCACCGCGCCCGGGGCGACGATCTCGGCCACCAGCGCATGTCCGAGTTCATGTACGGCAACTCGCTCCAGTTCGCCCCGCCCTGGCAACCGGGACAGCTTCTCGCCGAGGATGACCTTGTCCGCCGCTTCCTCCAGGTGTTCCTGCTCCACGAACTCAGCTCCCTGACGCAACGCCAGGATCGCCGCCTCATTGGCCAGGCTCTCCAGGTGGGCGCCGGAGAAGCCGAAAGTCTGGCCGGCCAGCCGTTCCAGGTTTGCCGACCGGTGTAAGGGCTTGTTAGCCGTGTGAAGCTTCAGGATCGCCAGCCGGCCCGCCCGGTCGGGGAGGTCCACCCGCACGATCCGGTCAAACCGGCCCGGCCGCAGGAGCGCGGGATCCAGGAGGTCAAGCCGGTTCGTGGCCCCGATCATCAGGACCCGCGCGCTGTCGGCGGCGATGCCGTCCATGGCCACCAGGAGCTGGTTGAGGGTCTGGTCGTACTCGAGGTGGGACGTGTGTTGCCCCCGCCGCCCACCGATCACCTCCAGCTCGTCGATGAAGATGACGGTGCTGCCTCCGTGGTGTCGCGCGGCTTCCCGGGCTTCCGCGAACAACTGGCGTACCCGCTGCGCTCCCACCCCGGCGTAGATCTCGATGAACTCCGAGCCGGAGATGGACAGGAAGGCCGAACTCGTGTAGGCTGCGGCGGCTCGGGCCAGCATGGTCTTGCCGGTACCGGGAGGCCCGGTCAGCAGGATGCCCTTGATCGGCCGGATGCCGAGCTGGCGAATCCCCCGCTGGTTCATCGCGAAGTCAAGGGCTTCTTTGAGTTCCCGTTTGGCCGTTTCCTGACCGCCGATCTCGGCGAAGCTGACCGACCCGCTCGCGCCCCGGGAGACCGGCCGGACCTCCCGGCGCCCCGGGCGTATGGCTGCCGATTGCGACAGCACGTACAGGAGGCCCACCAGGAACAGGAGGGGCAGCGGGTTGTGGCCGACCAAGCCGAGGTAAATGAGGATTGCGAGCGCTCCTCCCACCCCGATCTCCTTGATCATATCCCGCTCCTCCCGCCCCCGCCGGACGAGGGCACCAGTTCATAGAGGTACCCTTCGGCGCCGTCATGGATCTGCACATACACGAAGCGGTGGTCGACGCTCAGCCGGGCCTCGAGTCCCCGTTCGCGCAGCATGCTTTCCACCTGCACCAGTTGCGAGTACGTTCCCCGGGCGGCCGCCTCATGGATGACATGGTGCACCCGATGGTAAGCCTCCTTCAGCGCGGGCGTACGCCGATCGCCGACCACCAGCCGCAGGCTGTCGGGCGGCACCAGATCATGCGTTGCCGCCTCCAGTTGCCGGTAGGTCAAGCGCAGGTCCTCGACCGGCGCCAGCTCGACCTCGACCACCACCAGCCCGCCGGTTCGCCGGATGGAAGCGGCGGTCACTCCCGCCACCTCCCGGCTCCGCCGGATCAACGGGTTAACCTCGGTCTGCCGCCGGTACAGGTGCGTGCCGGCCAGCAGCACGGCCAGGGTGCCCAGCAATACGGCCAGGATGACGGGAATGCGCAAGCCGCGAAAGGTCAAGAGTATGCCCCCTTATAGCAGCCCCATTATACCAAAAGGCCAGGTATCATTCGATATATCGCGGGTTGGCATCATGTGGATGGGGGACGCCGCTTTCGTGCCCCGGGGTGCCCCGTCGAGCATGAGGTTCGACTGCGCGAGTGAAGTCCCGATCAAGCTGCCGTCAATACCCTGAGTATCTCGACGGCTTCCAGTCGGAAGTTCCGAGGGCAGACAGGGCTGAACCGCCTATTTAACTGGGCTTAGATGCATCGAGGCGTGGTGCGCTCGTGGATGGTCATCATGACGAATGGGTCGATAGAGGTTCCGGCCGGGCGGACCCGGTTCTTCACGATCGTCGCGAGGTTGGAGAGCAGGCACCGGAAGCTCTCCACGGTGAAGCCGTCCGCGGTCCGCTTCGTGGCGGCCTTCTCCTTCGCGGCCTTTGAGCGCTCCGCCTTTTGGACGATCGACGTCCGTTCGGCCTCCGCCGCCTTTCGGGCGTAGCGGAAGGAGTCCTCCGTGATCTCGAGGTCGAAGTGCTTGCCCACCTTGTACTTGTTCCTGACCTTCCCCACCCGCAAGCCGATCTCGGCGGCCCCACGCAGAGGTTGCCTGCGGCGCCGCGTCGCGGCGGCGACCTTCGCGAACTGCGCTTCGGTGGCCGTCAAAAGCTCCTCCCGCTTGCGGGTCCGCTCCTCCGCCAGGTACGGGTTACGGCAAACTACCAGGCGTTCGCTCGTTCACGAGCCCGGAACTTCCGGCTAGTACCAGCGCAAGACTCTGGTCACCAGCCAGTACGACAGCACCCCGCCGGCGATGACGGTAACGCCGACTGAGAAGAGGCACATCCGGGTGTAAGCGGACAAGGCATCAGGCCGAGTCCTCCTTACCTGGAGCACATCCTCCCCGCTCGTGGGTCCTGCCGCGCTCGTTGTTCGCCGGAGGAGAGCAGTTCCTGCCATAAGCGGTATTGAGCCCAGGAATAGGCCGGCGATGATGATCGCGCCCAGCAACCAGTTCAGCCATCGCAACTCGAAGCGGATGGTATCGCCGAGCGTCTCCATCCACATGAACTGGAACAACCTGTCCTCGCCCAGCCTTGACCTGAGCACCGCTCGCATGTCGTTGGCCACGTCCAGCAGCCCTTGCGGCATATGATACTGAAGGACCAGGGCGCCGGCCCGGCAAGCATCTTCACACTCTTCGCAGGGATCTGCGGCGGTCTTTGCCCGCCCCGCTTCCATGGTCTCCTGATCGAGCAACAGCCTCCGCGAACCCGGGGCGTCGGGGACACTCACGCTGAGATAGACCAGCGTGCCAGCGGTAGGTGCTGGAACGTCGCCGTCCGCAGTC
>DOZU01000231.1 GCA_003517845.1 Clostridiales bacterium
TCCCGCGAGGCAATCGGGCTCGCGATGGAGATGTCGGGGAGAGAAGCGCTGGAAGCGGCGGCAGGCAATCGGCAGCGCCAACTCGGGGAACTCCTGGCTGAGTTAGGCGTGGAGGGCCTCGAAGCAGCTCGGTCGCTGCTCGAAGGGTATCGCAGGCTCCTGGATTCGCGGAAGCTCTTGCGCGCAGAGTTGGCCGGCCACCTCAGCTCGGAGCGGATGGAGGATCTCCGAAGCCGCACCGATCACTTGGCGGCGGAAGTGGCTGCGCTCCAGGCTCGTCGCGATCTGATCGCCAGAGACCTCCGCATCACCCTGAAACCTCACGAGTTCCTTCAGTATAAGGACCGGTTGGACTACCTGGAGCGCGAACTGGCGCAAGGCGAGGCGGACCTGACCAGGCTCGACGAACGGACGAAGGTCCTGGAGGCCGATCTCGCGGAGGGCGATCCCTGGCAGTTGGCAGCGCACATCGACGCGGAGACGCAGTTGATCGCGAGGCTGGAGCGGGAGGCCCTGGCCCTGGGACTGGCCAAAAAGTGTCTGGAAGAGGCGACGGAAGAGGCGCAGCGCATGGTGGCGCCGGCCCTTCAGGAGCGCGCGGGGGAGTTATTGGCGGGCTTCTCCGGGGGCCGCTACCACACGGTCGCCATCGAGGTCGAGGACGGCGAGCTTCAAGTGCAGGTCCGGTCACCGGATACCGGCGGACCGGTGCCAGACCGGGCTTTGAGCGCCGGCGCCCGTGACCAGCTCTACCTGGCCTTGCGAGTCGCGCTGGCCGAGCACCTGGCAGGCACGTCGAGCTTCCCCCTGATCCTCGATGATCCCACGACGCACTACGATCCGGAGCGGCTGGCAGCGACCGCCTCGGCCATCGTCGAACTGGCCCGCCGGCACCAGATCATCTGGGTAACGCGGGACTTGTCGCTCCCCGAGCGCTTGCCTTCGGCGAACCTGATGTACCTCAAGGAGGGGGCGATCCGGGCTTGGCCGTGAAGCTCAAGTGGTTCGGGCACGCCATGTTCGGCGTGGAATCACCCCGAGGCATCCGGGTGGTGACCGACCCCTATCCCCGCGGCATGGGGTACGGGCCGGCGGGAGCGGAAGCGGAAGTGGTGACCATCAGCCACGAGCACTTTGACCACAACGCGGCGGATGAGGTCGGGGGGGAACCCGTGGTCCTGCGTGGCCTGGGCGCGAGCGGCCAGTGGGTCCGACACGCCCGTACGTTGTCCGACGTACAGCTCACCGCCATCGGCGGGACCTACCACGACGACCGGCAAGGGACGATCCGGGGACTCAACTGCCTGTGGCGGATCGAGACGGGCGGCATCCGCATCCTCCATCTCGGCGACCTCGGGCATGTCCCCCCGCCCGCGGTCGCGGCGGCCGCCGGTCGGGTGGACGTCCTCCTGGTCCCCGTGGGCGGCGTGTACACCATCGATGCCGGGACGGCCGACCGCGTGGTGGACGCCTACAAGCCCCAGGTGGTCATCCCCATGCACTACCGGACGGAAGCGGTGAAGGACTGGCCGATTGCCCCGGTGGACGAATTCCTCAAAGGGAAGGTCGGCCTGCGGCAACTCCCCGACCACGAGACGGCCATTGACCCCGAGCGGCTGCCCGTCAGCCGCGAGCTATGGCTGTTCCCGTCCGGCTGATCGGCTCAGAAGAGCGTCTCCTCCTCGATCAGTTGCCCGGCGGCAAAACGCTCAAAGGCGTAAGCACTCGCGTCCAACTCCCGGTAGCCGCCGTGCTGAATCAGGTCGGCCAGCGCCCGCCCGGCAGCCGGGGCCTGCATCATGCCGTGACCCGAAAAAGCGCCGATCAAGTAGAACCCGTCGAGGTCAGGATGGGCCCCGATGATGGCATTATGGTCATGATGGTTGTTTTCATACAGCCCCGCCCACAAGCGATCGAGCGACAGCCGGTCAAGCAGCGGCATCCGCTCCGCCAATACCGGCCACACTTCTTCGAGGAAGTAGTTCCGGTCGGTCTGGAAATCGAAGCCGGGCGCGGCGGATTTGTCGGACTTGCCCACCAGGATACGCTTCCCCGCCTCGCTGCGGAAGTATAGCCCGCCCGGGTCGACGATCATGGGGAGCGGGTAGTCGAGTTCCCCGGGGACGATGCAGGTGAAGAGCTGGCGGCGCAGCGGCTGGACCGGCACCTCCACCCCCGCCATGCCCCCGATCTCTCCCGCCCACGGGCCTGCGGCATTGACGATCACCGGCGCGTGGACCTCGCGGTCGGCGGCGGTCCGCACCCCGGTCGCCTTGCCGCCCGACCGCAGTATCTGCACCACCTCCTCGTGCAGGTACTGAACTCCCAGCGACTTGGCCTTCGCCTCGTAGGCGGCCATCACCGCGTAGGGATCGAGGTAGCCGTCGCGGGGGCAGAAACTCGCGCCGGCGATCCCCTGCAAGTCGAGGTGAGGGACGCGATCGAGGATGGCTTCGGGGGGCAGCAACGAGACTTCCACCCCGAGCGACTGCTGGAGTCGCACGCGCTCGCGCAGGCCGGGCAGGCCTTGCTCGGTGGCGAGTATGAGGTAGCCGCGCTGCCGGAACTCAATGTCCGGCCGGTGTCCGCCAATTTCCATGGTCGCGCCGAACTGCTCGTACTGGCGAATGCTGTAGGAGCTGAAACGGATATTCGCCGGATGCCCGAATTGGTGCCGGACCCCTCCGGCGCTCAACCCCGTCGAGCCGTACTGGTGCACCGGGTCGCGCTCGAACACCACGATCTGGCCGGAGAAACCGGACACGGCGAGGCTGTATGCGGTAGCCGAACCCATCACGCCGCCGCCGATGATCACGACATCGCGAACCAGGGCCATCTTCCCTTACCCCCACCCGTGAAACATGATGATCAAGCAGGGCGGGGCAACAAGCCCGCCTCCTCGACGATCCGCGGGACCATCTCCTCCCACATGATGGCCATGATGTGCACGCCGGCGACGCCGGGGGTCCGGCGCAGTTCCTGGATGGCTTCCACGGCGATCTTCACGCCTTCCTCCGCCTGCTTCTTCCTTTCGACCCCTTTCATCCGGGCCAGCAGGGGTTCGGGCACGACCATGCCGGGGACGGTGCTCATGTGGCGGAGGGCGCCGAAGGACTTGGCGGGGCAGATGCCGCCCAGGATGTAGGTTTCCCGGTCGAGGCCCGCGTCGCGTACCATCTCCATCCACCGGGCGAACCGCGGCAGGTCGAAGATCGCCTGGGTCTGGATGAAGCGCGCTCCCGCCGCCACCTTCTTGGCCAGGCGGCGAACGCGGAAGGCGAACGGCTCGGCGAACGGGTTCTCCGCCGCCCCCACGAAGAAACGAGCCCGGTGCTCGACGGCGATGGCCTCGCCGTTCTGAAAGACCCCGGGCTCCCCGAGATCCCGGGCCAGCTTCACGAGCTGCACCGAATCCAGGTCAAAGACATTACGGGCGGCGGCGTGGTTCCCAAAGGACTGGTGGTCGCCGGTGAGGCACAGGAGATTGCGGGCGCCCAGGCTGTATGCTCCGAGGAGGTCGCTCTGTATGGCGATCCGATTGCGGTCGCGGCAGGTCATCTGGATGATCGGTTCGCCGCCGGCCGCCAGGACATGGACGGCGGCGGCGATGCTGGACAAGCGGACGATGGCCGTCTGATTGTCGGTGAGGTTCTGCCCGTCGGTCACGCCCTTGAGCAAGGCGGTGTGATGGCGGATCCCCTCGGCCCCCGCTCCCTGGGGAGGTCCCACTTCCCCGGTGACGGCGAAATGTCCCTGCTCCAGCAAACGCTCCAGCCTGCTCCGCTCGGCGCTCATAGGGCGACGTCCTCCCTGACCAGCTTGCGCGGGCCCCCGTCCCTGGCCCGGGACCAGTCCTTGGGCGGCAGCACCACGTCGAGGAGGTCGAGGCGGCCAAGCCCCTCCAGCCGATCGTGTATCTTCTGCCAGGCGCACTCAATCGCCTGGTCAATCTCGCATTTGCCTTGCTGGGAGCCGCCGCAAGGCCCATTCAGCAGGCTCTTGGAACAGCGGATGATCGGGCAGATCCCCCCGGTCAAGTGGAGCACGCAGTCGCCGCAGAAGCCGCATCGCTCCTCCCACACGCCGGGCTGGCGAGCGCCGCCGCCGAACCGGGTATCCACGGCCGGAAATACCCAGGTGCGCGGGTAGCGTTCGGCCAGGAACTGCGCCCCCACGCCGCAAGCCATCGATATCAGGCAGTCGGCTTCTCCGGCCAGGGAGTCGAGGGCTTCCAGGAACTCTCCATCGCACTGGCGGGTCAGCACGATCGTGCTGAGTTCGAGGTCGGGCCGCGCCAGGAGGAGGAGATCCCGCAGCAACGCGACTTCCTTCTCGCCGCCGGCATGGCAGACGGTGACGCATTCGGAGCAGCCGGCAATCACCGCCTGGCGGCGGCCCGCCAGGTTCTCCAGGATGGCGGGCAGGGGTTTGCGCTCGCAGACGATCAACGCGTTCCCTCCTCCGAGCCTGTCAGTATTCCGCCGGCATCTGCCGGAGTTGCTCGTAGCTGAAGACCGGGCCGTCCTGGCACACGTATCGGGAGCCGATATTGCATCGCCCGCACTTCCCGATACCGCACTTCATGCGCATCTCCAGGGTGGTGATGACCTGATCCGGGGTGAAGCCCAGTTTCTCGAGATCTTGGAGCACGAACTTGATCATGACCGGCGGCCCGCAGGTCACGGTGACGGCGTTTTCCGGCCGGGGGGCCAGTTCCCGGAGCACCTGGGGCACGAAGCCTACGCGGCCCTGCCAGGCAGCATCGCCCCGGTCCACGGTCACCTCAAGGGCGAGGTCGTCGCGCCGTCGCCACCGCTCGAGTTCCCACTTGAACACCAGGTCGCCGGGGCTGCGGGCCCCGTAGATGATGCTGACCGCGCCATACCGGTCCCGGTTGGCCGGGGCCAGCACGAAGGTGATCAGCG
>DOZU01000020.1 GCA_003517845.1 Clostridiales bacterium
GCATGATGTGGAGACGCGGGTGCAGAGCGCCGTACAGATGCAGCAAGTTGCCGAGCCCTATATTCGCCGCCGGGCCATCCGCCACCTCGAAAAGGGCAGGGTCGTGATATTCGCCGGGGGTACGGGCAACCCGTACTTCTCCACCGACACCGCGGCCGCCTTGCGGGCGGCGGAGATCGAGGCGGACGTCATCCTCATGGCCAAGCGCGGCGCGGATGGGGTATACGATTCGGATCCCAATGCCAACCCGAGGGCTCAGAAGTACGAGGAACTGCGGTATTTGGACCTGCTAAGGGAAGGCCTTCAAGTCATGGACGCCACCGCCACTTCCCTCTGCATGGACAACGACATACCGCTGGTGGTATTCAACATCGCCGACCCTGATAACATTCAGCGAGTGCTCCGGGGGGATAAGGTGGGGACTCTCGTCCGCGGGGGGAAGTAGAAGATGATCGGCGATATCCTCAAGGATGCCGAGGGTAAGATGCGGAAGGCGATTGAGGCCCTCAAGCGTGATTTCGCGGGCACAAGAGCAGGGAGGGCCACTCCCGCCCTGCTGGAAAGGATCACGGTCGATTACTACGGCACGCCGACGCCCATCAACCGGATGGCGACCATCACCGTGCCCGAACCCCGGCTGCTGGTCATTCAGCCCTGGGATCGCGGTCAGCTCAGCGCCGTCGAGCGGGCGATCCTCAAGTCCGACCTCGGGATCACCCCGGCCAACGACGGCCACCTCATCCGCTTGGCGGTGCCCCAATTGACCCACGAGCGCAGGCAGGAACTGGTGAAATCCCTGCGGCGCAAGGCGGAAGAGGAACGGGTGACCGTCCGCAACTTGCGGCGGGAGGCCAACGAGCTGATCGAGGAACTCCAAGGAGAGGGCGAGATCTCGGAGGACGATTCCTTCCGGGGGCGGGAGCAGGTGCAGAAGCTCACCGACCGGATGGTGGCCGAAGTTGACCAGGTACTCCAGGCAAAGGAAGCGGAGGTCCTGGAAGTCTGAACCGCTACCCCGATGTCGTGGGCCGACCCATGGCGGATGCTCTGGCCCGCCTGAAGGAGTCGGGCGTGGTCGGTGTGCGCATCGTCCGAACCTGCCCTCCCTGGTCCGGTCAGCCGACCGGCGGCGAACGCGTGGTCCGGCAACGTTGGGGGGGCACCGAGGCGGAGCTGTTGGTGGCCGCGGAGGGATATCTCCGGGAAAGGGACTGAAGGGGAGCGATGGAGGCCGAACTCCCGTCCCGTCCGATACCACGCCACGTTGCCATCATCATGGACGGCAACGGTCGCTGGGCTGCCGAACGGGGCATGAACCGGCTGGACGGGCATCGTGCCGGCATCAGGGCCATTCGGCGTACGGTGGAGGCGGCCAGGCGCCATAAGTTGCAGGTGCTCACCCTTTACGCCTTCTCCACCGAGAACTGGCGCCGCCCCCCGATGGAAGTCCGCGGGCTGATGGCCATGCTCCTCGAATACCTGCGCCGCGAGGTAGACCTGCTGATGGAGCAAGGGGTGCGCCTTGGCACCCTGGGCGACCTCGGGCGTCTTCCCCCTTCCGTGCAGCGTGAACTGCGGCGGGCCGTGGACCGGACGGCGGCCAACCGCGACGGCTTCCTCAACCTGGCCCTGAGCTATGGAGGACGGGACGAGATCGTCCGGGCCGCGCGAACCGCCACCCGGTTGGCGGCCACGGGACGCCTGGTGCCCGACGACTTGACGGAGCAGAGCT
The DNA here is from genome assembly GCA_003517845.1 of Clostridiales bacterium. Lineage (GTDB taxonomy): Bacteria > Bacillota > Sulfobacillia > UBA995 > UBA995 > UBA995. The sequence continues at coordinate 1,733 of DOZU01000020.1, forward strand.
TCGCTGAACTACTGGACACCCGGGGCCTGCCCGATCTCGACCTGCTCATCCGAACCGGGGGCGAGCATCGGGTATCCAATTTCCTGCTATGGCAACTCGCGTACGCCGAGCTGTGGTTCGCTCCGGTCTACTGGCCGGACTTCGAGGGGCGCCATCTGGATGAGGCCATCCTCGAGTTTCAGTCCCGCCGGCGCCGTTTCGGAGGGTTCAACCCGGAGATCTCCGTCCCGTGAACGAGTGGGAGGTACCTCGGTGCTAAGGCAACGAGTCGCCAGCGCCCTGGTTTTCGGGCCGCTTCTCCTCGTCGTCGTGGTGGCCGGCGGCCCGTGGCTGGCCTTCACGGTATTGATCGCGGTTACCCTGGGCCTGCGGGAGTATGCGCGCATGGCGCGACTCGGTCGCGAGGAGCCGGTCAGACCCGTCTTGTATCCCGCCGCGACGCTGCTGGTCGCTCATGCCTGGCTGGGGTTCCCGCCTCCGGAGCTGGTGCTCCTCCTCACGCTGGTCGCGGCGTTCCTGTACCTCCTCGCCACGGGGAGATCGGTCCGGGTTACGAGTGCCTGTCTCACCGTATTCGGCCTCATTTACCTCCCCTTGTTTTTCGGTTTCATCCTCCGGACTCGGGCGCTGCCGGATGGGTTGGTGCTCGCGCTCTATACCCTGATCGGCACCTGGAGTTTCGACAGCGTAGCCTACTTCGCCGGCCTGCGCTGGGGTCGCCGGCGGCTATGCCCGGCCGTCAGCCCGGGCAAGAGCTGGGAAGGCGCCCTGGCGGGAGCCGCGGCCAGCCTGCTGGCCGCAGGGTTGGCCAACCGGTGGCTGGGTTGGAGCCCCCTGGCCTGGGTGCTGCTGGGGCTGCTGACTGCCATCGCCGCCCAGACCGGCGATCTCCTCGAGTCGTCCTTCAAGCGATTTGCCGGGCTGAAAGATGCCGGGAACCTGATCCCGGGACACGGCGGGTTCCTGGATCGCTTCGATAGCATGTTGCTGGTGGCGCCGGTTGTATACTTCCTGGCGGTGTGGTTTGGTGGCTGACGCCGGGAGGCATTCCACGGTGCGGGACTTCTGGTTGTCCTGGGTCTATCTGTTCGGTGTGCTGACAGGCATCTTCTTGGCGGTGAGGTTCATATTGCCTTATGTCCTGCCATTCGCCCTGGGCGCCGCGCTCGCCGTGGTCATTGAGCCCGTCGTCGAGTTCGCCCAACGGCGGGGCAAGATTTCTCGCGGTTTGGCGGTGGCAGTCGTCCTGTCCCTGGTGATGCTCGCCGGCCTCTATCTGCTGTATCTGGTCGTGGCCACCCTGATCGGCGAACTCCTCCGGTTGTACCAGCAGTTGCCCCATGATTACGCCGCGTCCCTGGTCCGGGCGGACGAACTGGTACGGCTGTTCGGGGAGGCTTTGCCCGCGCTGCCCGATCCGCTTCGACTGTCGTTCGAAGCACAGGTTGCGGCACTATACCAGGAGCTGACCGAACTGGTCGGAGGTCTGGCACAGGGAGTCGGGCGTGCTCCTGCGCTGGTCACGGTGTGGATGGTGGCGATCCTCTCCGCCTTCTTCATCAGCCGGGACCGCCGGGAGATCAACCGCTTTCTGCTGAACCTGTTGCCTGCGGTCTGGAGGGACCGGGTCCGCCGGGCAAACGCCGACGTCCTGCGTTCCGTGCTGGGGCTGGTGAACGCCCAGCTTGTCCTGGTGGGGCTCACGGCGGCCTTCGCGACCCTGGCCTTGCGGTTGGCCGGCGTCGCCTATGCGGGCGCGATTGGCCTGGCGGTGGGGGTGCTGGACCTGTTGCCGGTCCTGGGACCGGGCCTGATCTTCCTGCCATGGTCGGCATATGCGCTGCTCACGGGCCAACCCGGCCTATCCGCCTACCTCGTCGGGGTCTACCTGGTGATGGCGGGCGTGCGCTATGCCGTCCAGCCTCGTCTGATCGGCCGCCGCATCGGGATGCACCCTCTGGGCACCCTGCTCGCGCTGTATCTGGGCGTTCAGTTCTTCGGGGTCAACGGACTGCTGATTGGCCCCTTGGCGGCGATTATCGTCAAGGCGCTGGTCCAGTCGGGCATCTTGCCCCTGTTCCCCGGACTGCCCGCATCGCCGCGCTGACGGGGAGGGGGCCCATGCGCACTCTGTCCTTGCTCGGCTCGACCGGCTCCATCGGCCGGCAGGCGCTGGAGGTCGTGGACTCCCTGGCGGGGACGTTCCCTTACCGGGTGCTGGCCATGACCGCCGGTAGGAACGTCCCCTTGTTCAGGGAGCAGGCCAGGAAGTATCGTCCGGAAGTCATGGCGCTAGCCGACCCCTCCCTGCGGTCCGAGGTCGCCGCCAACCTGGGGGAATGGGGTGGGGTTATCGAGTTCGGGCCGCCCGGCTTGTTGACGGCCGCTCGCGCCGGAGCAGACGTGGTGCTGAATGCCGTGGTGGGAGTGGCGGGGCTCGCGGCGACCCTTGCCGCGCTGGAAGCCGGGTCCGCCGTCGCCCTCGCCAACAAGGAGTCGCTGGTGGCAGGCGGTCCGCTGATCGCGGCGCTGCTCGATGCCGGTGCGGGACCGCTCATACCCGTGGACTCCGAGCCGAGCGCAGTGCTGCAGTGCCTTGGCGACTCCGGCGCTCAGGCCGGCCTCGCGAAGATCATCCTGACGGCCTCGGGCGGGCCCTTCCGGGGATACACCGCTGAAGGTCTGGCTGAGGTTACCCGTGACCAGGCGCTCGCTCATCCAACCTGGAAGATGGGGCCCAAGATCACCGTCGACTCGGCGACGCTGATGAACAAGGGGCTGGAAGCCATCGAGATGACCTGGCTGTTTCGGGTGAAGCCGGAACAGGTGGAGGTGGTCATCCACCCCCAGTCCATCATCCACTCGATGGTCGAGTTGGTGGACGGGTCTATCTTGGCCCAGCTCAGTCCCCCGGACATGCGCCTGCCCATCCAGTTTGCCCTGACTTACCCGCGGCGGGTGCCCGCGCCGTGGCCGCGTTACGACCCGGTCGCGGTCGGGCCGCTGACTTTCGAGCGCCCCGACCTGAATGCGTTCCGTTGCTTGCACCTCGCATATGAAGCAGCTAAAATGAAAGGTACAGCTTCCGCAGTGCTCAATGCGGCTAACGAGGTGGCGGTCCAGTCCTTTCTGGACGGCAGGTTGGCTTTTGCGGGTATAGCCGGGCTGGTTCAGGCCTGCCTTGACGAGTTGCCGGTGCTGCCGGTGTCGAGCTTGGACGACGTCCTGGCGGCCGACGCAGCGGCGCGAAGGCTAGCAGTACGGTTGGTGGGGAAACTCGGTTAGGAGGTGCTGGGGATTGAGCCTCCTGGTGTCGGTGGCGGTCTTCGGCTTGCTGATTTTTTTCCATGAGTTGGGACACTTCCTGGCCGCCCGCCGGGCGGGGGTCAAGGTCCATGAGTTTGCCCTGGGTTTCGGCCCTCGCCTGCTGGCCTTTCCCCGGGGCGACACCACTTACGCGGTGCGCCTGTTCCCCATGGGAGGTTTCGTGCGCATGGCGGGCACAGAACCGGGGGAAGAGCACGATCCACAGGGATTTCTCCGCCAGTCCGTCGCCAAGCGGGCGATGGTGATCGCCTCCGGTCCCCTGATGAACTTGCTCCTGGCCATCATGGTCTTCGCCGCTCTGTTCGGGGCGGTCGGGATCACCGCGCCCGAGCCTGATTCGACCGTGATCGGCCAGGCATTGCCCGGCCGACCTGCCCAGGCCGCCGGGCTGCAGGCCGGGGATCGGATAACGGCCGTGGATGGCATTCCCGTAGCCGATTGGCCCGAACTGGTGCGGTTGATCCGGGAGCGCCCGGGTCAAACGGTCCAACTCGCGATAGATCGGCACGGCGAACGGTTGTCCATCGTCGTGGTGCCCCAGGACAGTCCCGATCGCCCTGGCCAGGGCTTCATCGGGGTCGCGCCCGTGACCGGCGTGCGCCGCCTGCCGTTCCTTCAGGCTGTGGTTGCCGCGGTGACCTACACGGGGCAGCTAATCCTCCTTGTGTTGCAGGCGATAGGGGGGATGTTGCTGGGCCGGGTACCAGTGGACTTGGTGGGGCCGGTGGGCACCGTCGCCTTCATCGGTCAGGCTACCCGGGCGGGGCTCGAACACCTGCTGCGGCTAGGCGGCTTCCTCAGCGTGAATATTGGGCTGTTCAACCTGCTGCCCATCCCCGCGCTTGACGGGAGCAGGCTAATCTTCCTCGGTATCGAGGGCCTCCGCGGCCGGCCGATCGATCCGGCGAGAGAGAACCTGGTCCACTTCGTCGGTTTCGCCTTGCTCATCCTGTTGATCATCGTCGTCACCTACCGGGATCTGCTGCGCCTGGATACTCTCTGAGAAGGGGTGGCGCCGGGGTGGAGGCGGTGCGCCGCAAGACCCGAGTCGTGACTGCCGGCAGCCTGCTCATCGGCGGAGGCCACCCGGTATCGGTGCAGACCATGACCCGGACCGACACCCGCGACGTCGAGGCTACCGTGGCGCAAGTCCGGCAGTTGCAGGCTGTGGGGGCCGACCTGATCCGTCTGGCGGTGCCGGACCGCGAGGCGGGAGCCGCCCTTGCCGCCATCCGCCGCCGCATCGATGGGCCGCTATCCGCCGACATACACTTCGATCACCAGCTCGCCCTCATGGCCATCGAGGCGGGTATGGACGAGTTGCGCCTGAACCCCGGCAACATCGGTGGAGGCCGGCGGGTCCGGGAAGTGGCGATTGCCGCTCGCGGCCGCCCGATGGCCATCCGGGTAGGCGTCAATGCCGGATCGCTGGAGAAACGCCTCCGGTCCGACCGGGTGACGGCCGAGGCCTTGGTGCAAAGCGCCCTGCATCAGGCGGGACTCCTCGAAGAGGCCGGCTTCCGCGACATCACCCTCTCCGTGAAGGCTTTTGAAGTACCCCTGGTCATCGATGCGTACCGCCAGGCCGCTTTGAGCACCGACTATCCGCTTCACCTCGGGGTCACCGAGTCCGGCTCGGAGCTGACGGGGTCGATTCGCTCGGCGGTCGGCATCGGCGTCCTCCTGGCCGAAGGCATTGGGGACACCATCCGGGTGTCGCTCGCCGCGTCTCCGGAGAGCGAGGTGCGCACGGCCCGGACTATCCTGGCCTCGCTGGGTCTAGGCCCGCCGGGACCGGAGGTGGTGGCCTGCCCGACCTGCGGCCGTTGTGAACTGGATTTGGCGCCCATCGTCCGCGCGGTCGAAGAGCGGCTGGCCGGGGTCAAGCTCCCCCTGCGGGTGGCGGTCATGGGGTGCGTGGTCAACGGTCCGGGCGAGGCTCGCCAGGCCGACATCGGCCTCGCCGGGAGCAAGGGCGCCGCCGTGCTGTTTCGCAAGGGCGAGATCACCGGGCGCCTTCCCGCCGATCGGCTGCTGGAAGCATTCCTTTTCGAACTCGACCGGTTCCTCGCGGTATCCGATGATGCCGAGGCCGACCCGGCGGCCGGCACCCGCGGGGGGCTGCCGCCGGCCGACTGACCCTACTTGCCTGGACTCCCGCCCGGCGACCCGGCGAGGGCGATGGAAACCCGCACCTCCTTGTGGTGGCGGAACGACAGCAGCAGGTACGGGTAGGTGAGCACCTGGGTCACCATGGCATCGGGGGCGGGGGCGATCTCCATCGCCTGTACCAGCACGTAGTCATCGCGATCCGCGACCATCTCCACCACAACCCGGAATCCCCCGGTCGGGCGTTCGCCCACGGCGATCAGGACGTGCTGGTAGTCGCCTTCCCTGCGAATGTGGGTACCCGGTGTCCGGTGCATTCTCTCGAGCCAGGCCTGCGTTTCCGCGCTCAGCGGCAGCTCGTTCTCCCGGAAGAAGGGCGGGAGGGGCGCGCCCGGGAGCGGGACGGGTTGAGGCGGCCCAGGCGAAACCTGTTCCGGCGGTCCGGGATCTCCCGGAGCGACGGGAGGCTTCGCGGCCTCCTGGTATACCAGGTTGAGGTAACCCCGGCCGGGCTTGTCGGCGTCGATGATCGTCACCAGCAAGTAAGGATAGGTAAGCGCCTGGGTCACGATGTCCCCCGGGCCGGGGATGACCTCGAACGCCTCGACCAGGATATGGTCCGGGTACTCGACCACCGCTTCGAGTTGCACGCGGAATCCACCGGTCGGGCGTTCGCCCAGAGCGAACAGCACGTGCTGGTAGGCACCTTCCCGGCGGGTGTGAATGCCGGGCGTCCGGTGCAGGTTCTGGACCCAGGTACGCGTTTCGGCGCTGAGGTCCTGCTTGTTCTCGACGAATACGACCGGAGCGGGTACGGTCCCACCGCTTTCACCGACAGGCTGCAAGTCCACTCGCGCCGGACGGCATCCGGCAATCAGCACGAGCACCAGGAGGCCGGCAACGGGCAATCGGGCCATGCGAGCAACTCCCCCCTTACCCGGGTGCATCCAATATCCTTGAGACGTCCGCGGGCGGGAAAAGGGTCCACGTCCTGTCCCTCCCGGGCGGCAACGGGCTACGAGTCAATGGCTGCGCGTACGTTGACAAGCCGCAAGGGCTCTGCTAACATTATGCCATAATTCATCCTGATCCAGGCCATGATGGGGCCAGGCGCCACGCGGTCTCCACCAGGAAGCCGGTCCACGACTGCAAGACCGGCGGGGATGCGGTGCCGACCCACCCCTGAGTCGGCGGTCGGCATTCGCTGGTCGCCCGGCAGCCGGCCGTTATCCGGATGCAGACCCGCGTCTGCGACGAGCGGGCAGGCGCAGTGCCTGCCAAGGAAGGTGGTACCGCGAGCCCTTCGCCCTTCCGGCGAAGGGTTTTTGCGTTACAGATTGTGCGCCGATGCGATGAGAGGTGGGTTACATGCAGGATAAAGTCTTCGTCCGCGAGATCACGCCCAGGGCTCAAGACTACTCCCAGTGGTACGTGGATGTCGCGACCAGGGCCGAGTTGATGGACTATAGCCCGGTCAAGGGCTGCATGGTATTCCGGCCGTATGGTTTCGGCATCTGGGAGCGCATCCAGGGGGCCCTCGACCCCAAGTTCAAGGCGACCGGGCATGCCAACGCCTATTTCCCATTGTTCATCCCCGAGAGCTTCTTGAAGAAAGAGGCCGAGCACTTCGCGGGATTCGTGCCCGAGGTGGCTTGGGTGACGCACGGCGGGGGGGAGGAACTGGCGGAGCGCCTGGCCATCCGTCCGACCTCTGAGGCCATGATCTGCCACATGTATGCGCGATGGATCCAGTCCTGGCGGGATCTGCCGATGCTCCTGAACCAGTGGTGCAACGTGGTGCGCTGGGAGAAAGCCACCCGGCCTTTCTTGCGGACGACCGAGTTCCTCTGGCAGGAAGGACATACCTGTCATGCCACCGAGGAGGAAGCCGAGCGCGAGACCCTGCAGATGCTCGACATCTACCGGGAGACCTTCGAGGAAGACTTGGCCCTGGCCGTGGTGCCCGGCCGGAAGACGGAGGCTGAGAAGTTTGCGGGGGCGCTGCGGACGTACACGGTGGAGGCCCTGATGTCCGACGGCAAGGCCCTCCAGGCGGGCACGTCCCATAACCTGGGCCAGTTCTTCGCCAGGGTTTTCGACATCCTGTACCTCGACCGCGACGGGCAACAGAAACACGTATGGCAGACTTCCTGGGGAGTCAGCACCCGGCTGATCGGCGCCCTGATCATGGTCCACGGCGATGACCGCGGGCTGGTACTGCCGCCGCGGGTGGCTCCCCTGCAGGCGGTCATCGTCCCCATAGCGCCCCAACGGCAGCGGCAGGAGGTACTGGAGGCCGTCCGGCAACTCCATGCCGACCTCGCCGGGAGGTTCCGGGTGAAGCTCGACGACCGGGAGGAGCACAGCCCGGGCTGGAAGTTCAACGAGTGGGAAATGCGGGGCGTGCCGGTCCGCATCGAACTCGGCCCCCGGGATCTGGCGGCGGGGCGGGTAGTGATGGTGCGGCGAGACGACGGTGCGCGCGAGGAAGTTGCCCTGGCTGAGGTCGCCCGGCGGTTGGCGGAGCTGCTGGACGAGGTGCAAGCGGCCCTGAGGCGCAAGGCATGGACCTTCACCGAGCAGCACACTCGAATCGTTGGGGATTCCTCGAGTTTCCGATCCACCCTGGAGGAGTGCCGGGGTCTGCTGGTCGCCGGCTGGTGCGGCGATGCCGGCTGCGAGGCCCGGGTCAAGGCGGATACCGGTGCTACCATCCGTTGCCTGCCGCTGGCGGGGGCGAAGACGCCGGTCGCCGAAGCGTGCCGCGAAGCGGCCGGCGCGCCCTGCGTCCACTGTGGCCGCCGCGGCGGGCAGGTCGTGGTGTTCGGTCGAGCTTATTGACGGGAGTGAGCATCGCCGGCGGATAGAGGAGCCTGGGTGGGAGCGGGGAATATCGACACGAGGCGAGGATGCTGAGATCGCACTCTCGCAGCAGACCCTCATGCCCCACGGGGCACCAGGGGGCATGAGAACGGCGGGGCGGCGGGAACCCGTGTTTTCGGTGTAGGGGCGGGTTCGGAACCCGCCCCTACAAGGGCCGTGGCCGCCGCCTGATCGCGAGTCTACTCTCGCAGCAGGCTTGCTGAACCGGGGAGGTCAGGGAGTGCGCGTGACGGCAGTGATACCGGCCTATAACGAAGAACGCACGGTGGCGCAGGTGGTGCGGGCAGTGATCGCATCCCCCCTGGTAGCGGACGTGGTGGTGGTCAACGATGGGTCGCGGGATGCCACCTCGCTCGCGGCGGCCCGCGCCGGGGCCCGCGTGATTGACTTGCCCGAGAATCGGGGCAAGGGAGCCGCCATACAGGCAGGCGTCGCCGCGAGCCAGGGAGAGACCCTGCTGTTGCTCGATGCCGACCTGGTGGGGTTGGAGGCGGACCATATCCAGCGGCTGCTCTCCCCGGTACTGGGAGGGGAGGCGGAGATGACGATCGGCGTGTTTGAGCAGGGGCGGACCTTCACCGACCTGGCTCAGGTGATAACTCCCGGGCTTTCGGGTCAGCGGGCCGTGCTCCGCTCGTTGCTTCAGGGGGTTGCCGGTCTCGATCTGGCGCGTTTCGGCAGCGAGGTGGCGCTGAATCGCACCGCCGAACGGACGCGCGCCCGAGTCGTCACCGTCCAGTTGCCCCGCCTGACCCACGTCATGAAGGAAGAGAAGATGGGTTTCGCCCGCGGCTTCCTCGCCCGCCTCCGGATGTACGGAGACATCCTCGCCGCCGCGTGGCGCCAGAGGGGGTAGGGCGGTGATCGAATTCCTTGATGTCCTGAGCAAGCTGGGATTGGCCGTGGTCCTCGGAGGCCTGGTGGGTCTGGAGCGGAAGGCGCGCGGCCGTCAGGCGGGACTTCGGACTTTTATCCTGGTTTGCCTCGGCTCGACGCTGATAATGATGGTATCCATGGTCACCGCCGGGTTCGCGGATGCCGGCGCTGACCCCGGGCGGATCGCCGCCCAGGTGGTCACGGGGATAGGCTTCCTCGGCGCCGGCGCGATCCTCCGCGAAGGTGCGACCGTACGCGGCCTGACCACGGCAGCGGGATTATGGGTGGTGGCCGGCATCGGGCTGGCCATCGGCATCGGCATGTTCGCCGAGGCAGCGGTAGTGACGATCATCGTGCTCATCACCCTG
>DOZU01000017.1:0-2022 GCA_003517845.1 Clostridiales bacterium
CGCCCCGGGCGCCGTGGATCGGGTTCGGATCGACCCGGCTACGGGCCTGGCGCGAGTCGGTACGGTGGCCAGCCAGACCCCTGCCGGCATCTGCGGGACGGGCATCCTGGAAGCGGTCGCCGAACTCCGCCTCGCCGGCCTCCTCACGCCTTCCGGGGGCTTTCGTGACGGGCCGGGTGTTCGGCGCGGTCCCGATGGCCGCCGGGAATACCTGCTGGCCCGGGGCGACGACGGGGATATCACCGTCACCCAGAAGGATGTCCAGGAAGTGCTCCTGGCCAAGGGAGCCATCCGGGCCGGCCTCGACCTGTTGCTGAGTCACGCCGGAGTGGGTCCTGGCGAGGTCGATGCCTTCTGGATCGCGGGCGCCTTCGGCACTCAGCTGGACGCACGGGTGGCGATGAGGGTAGGCATGTTCCCCGATGGGAGTCCCGACCGGTTCCGGCCGGTCGGCAACGCCGCCGGAGCGGGAGCCCGGGAGGTGCTGGTCTCCCCCGCCAGCCGCGCCGCCCTCGAGGCGCTGGTAGCCCGCATCAAGTGTGCGGAACTAGGGAGCGACCGCCATTTCGCCGCCCATTTCGCGCGCGCCTTGCGGCTGCCCTGACCGGTCGCTCCCCGAGGCGCCGGACAACTACTCGATCTGGGTGGTCAGGAAGATGGGCAAGGTCATGTGGCCAATTTGATCCTGCAATGCCTCGATCTCATCGACGTGTTCGTCTTCATCGGTCAGGATGTGTTCGAGCAACTCTCGCGTGGCGAAATCCCTGGCCTCGCCGGCCACGAGGATGGCAGCGTTGTACGCCGCCACCGCGCCCTTTTCCGCGGCCAAGTCGAAAGCGAGCTGCTTCGGTATGTCGGCTCCGATGCGAATCTCCTTCAGATCGGTTACGACGGGGCTGCCCTCAAGGAAGAGTATCCGCGCAATCAGTTTCTCGGCGTGCTTCATCTCCACGATGGCGCGCTTCTCTATCCGTTCGTGCAGCTTGTCGTAGCCCCAGTTGGCGCACATCTCCGAATGCACCATGTACTGGTTGATGGCGGTCAATTCATCGGCCAACAGCGAATTCAGGACCTCGATGAGCTTCGGATCGCCTTTCATGCTACTCCGCCTCCTCCCACGGTCTATTGCCATCGGCGGACTGCCGCCCGGCTGGCCGCAGTGCCGCACCTGCGGTCTCACCTGCCCAGTTTCCTTCCACGCTGCCCCGCCGATTCCTCCCGGCCGTAGTGCCGGCCGATCCGCCTCCTCGAGCCAGGCGGCGCGCACTGATGAGGAAGTACAGCCCGAGGACGGCGACCGCCACCCCCAGCCCTTGCAGCAGGAGCGAATGCGCGGGGCCGCCCAGCAGACCGCGGCCGCGGCTGGCGGCAGCGGCCAGCGCCGTCAACCAGACCATATCGGCCGTGATGTGGCCGAGCCAGAAAACCAGGCGGTGCCGCCGGCCAGCCCAGGCGATCTGGGAGGTGCCGACGGTGGCCCACCACAGGAACCAGTAGGGATTGCCGAGGGTGGCGACGGCGCCGCCCATCAGAGCACCTGGGGGCACGATGCCCGTCCCCGGCTGGACCGCCGACGGCAACGGCGGGGCCGCCGTCACCATCTGCCAGGCAATGGCCAGCATGGCCAGGCCGCCGGCCACGGCCACACCGCCAGCCACCGCCGGACGGTTCAGCAACCGGCCCAGGCCCGCCCCGAGGGCCAGCACCATGAACAACTCCAGCAGGGCGTGAGCCGACCCGGCCAGCAATCCCGCCTGAGTCCCCAGGCGCATGGCCTGATGCAGTACCACCACGGTGAGCGGCCCCGGCATCAGCGCCCCGGACAGGCCCACCCCCAGCGCGGTGACCAGGACGACCATCACGGAAGGACTGCCAGGTCGGGAGGGCATGCACCGCCTCCTCTGAATGCTCAAGATTCGGCCCGCAAAAACCAACACCTGCCGCCCCGTCGCCGGGTCGTTGCGCCTGGTGGGGCAGGGGGCGGCTGAAACACCTTCAGTTGTGGGGGCGGGTTCAGAACCC
>DOZU01000017.1:2352-7007 GCA_003517845.1 Clostridiales bacterium
TCAGAACCCGCCCCTACAGGGCATGTGGTCGTGGCCGCGAGGGCGACCACGACCATCCCCCGGCCATAACCCCAACCGCATTTTGGCAGCAGGCGACGGCATCGATGCGGGTCGGCAAGTACGTCCGGCTTTTGCTCGCGGACGAGGAGGAAGTATCGGTTATGGCACGAATCACCATTCGCAGGGTTGAGTGGCAGTTTCGGATTAGTATCGTAATCACCCAAGGGAGGGATGCTGGGTGGCGGTCCGAAGTCCTGGCTACGGGTTCTGGGCTCACTGACGGTCCTGGTGTTGCTCGTGGGAACCGGCTTGCCGCAAGGGGCTTTCGCTGAAGATCCCGCTGATCCTGATCTCCTGAGACCGGGTACGGCGCGACCGGAGATCATCCACCCCGATCTCATAGCGGAGATTGAAAGAGCCGAGGTCGCCATCGCCGTTGCCGATCAGCAGGTGACGGCCCTGGTACTGCTATCGGCGGTCCCCGACCTCCAGGCCATCAAGTTCAACACCCCGGCGGTGGTGGCCGCCCTCCAGGCGACGGCCGCCACCAGCCAGAGCCCGATCCTCCGCTATATTGAAGCCGAGGGCGGCGAGGTGCTGAACACTTTCTGGATCGCCAACCTGATCCTGGTGCGCGGTCCGCCATCGCTCATTGTCGACCTGACCGGCTTCGAGGCGGTGGTGCAGGTCCTCCCCAACTTCACCGTATCGAAGCCGGAACCCACCCCGGCGGCGCCGGTCCCCGCGACTGCCGTCACCTGGGGTCTTGACCGGATCCGGGCCCCCGGCGTCTGGGGCATGGGCATCCGGGGTGAAGGGGCGCTGGTGGCGGTGCTCGATACCGGGGTCGCCATCACCCACCCGGACTTGGCCGGGAAGATGGCGACGGATGACCCGGCCGACCCGCACTTCCCCGGCGGATGGATGGAGTTCGACGCCGCCGGCGGCCGAGTGTCTTCTTTGCCCCGGGATACTTCCGATCACGGCACGCACGTCACCGGCACGGTACTGGGCGGAGCCGCCGGGGGGACGGCCATCGGCGTGGCGCCCGCGGCCCGCCATATGCACGGGCTGGTGATCCCGGGCGGCAGCGGCAGCTTTGCGCAGGTTGCGGCCGGCATGCAGTGGGCGATAGCGCCGGTGGACCGCTTCGGCAACCCGGCCGGACGCCCGGCGGATGTCGTCAACATGTCGCTGGGCGCGAGCGGTCATCATTCGGTGATGATCGTGCCGGTTCGCAACATGTTCTTCGCGGGCGTATTCCCCGCCTTCTCCATCGGCAACGCCGGTGACGGCGTGACCGGCAGCCCCGGCAACGTCTTCGAGGCGGTGGGCGTGGGAGCCACCGACGTCAACGACAATGTGGCTACGTTTTCCAGCGGCGCCGTCGTGCCCAAGACCGCCTGGACCGACCCGCCTCCGGAATGGCCGGACACCTGGGTGAAGCCCGACATCTCCGCCCCCGGCGTCGATGTCCTGTCGGCCCACCCTGGCGGCGGCTACTTCACGGCCAGCGGCACCTCCATGTCCGCCCCGCACGTTGCGGGGACGGTGGCGCTGATGCTGTCGGCCGATCCCGGGCTGACGGTGACGGAAGTCCTGGGGGTGCTGCGTGATACCTCGTTCTGGGATGGCAGGCACGGGCCAGCCCGGCCGAACACCCGGTTCGGCTGGGGCAGGATCGATGCGCTGGCTGCCGTCGAGTTGGTGGCCCTGGACAGCGGCATAAGGGGTGCGGTGACCGCGGCCGGCACGGGGTTGCCGCTGCCGGGAGTCAGGGTGGAAGCCGGCGGCCGGTCGGCCCTGACCGGCCTGGACGGGCGCTATGAGATCCGCCTTGCGCCCGCTACCTATGACGTCGGGTTCAGCCGGTGGGGATACGTGACCGAGGTCATCCCCGGAGTGGCCGTCGCCGAAGGGCAGTTCACCGTGGTCGATGCCGATCTGGCGATCGGACCCCGGGGTACGCTCGCCGGCGTGGTGTCCTTCACTTCGGGCGGGGTCACCCACCCCGTGCCGGGCATGACGGTCGAGACGGTGGGAGCGCCGGAGCGGATAGTCGCCATGACCGGCGGTCTGGGCGAGTACTCCATGGCCCTGCCGCCCGGCGAGTACACGGTGCGGGTGAGCGGCCAGGGATTGCCCGTGGCTACGGGGAGCGCGATCGTTGAGGGCGATGCGATAGTCACCCTCAATTTCGACCTCGTGCCGAGGGGCCGGGTTGCCCTGCTCGGCGACACCGCCGCGCTCGACTGGCTCAACTGGCTGCAAGCCGACGGCTGGGACGTGACGCTCAGGACCTTCGCCAACCTGGGCGACGTGGCGCAGTGGGGGGCGATCATCTACAACCGGCCGGGCGCCTGGACCGCGCCCGCTTTCACCGCCTTCCTTGCCGCGACCAAGGCTGCGGGCACGGGAGTCATCTTCCTCGACACCTGGAGCACCGCCGGCAACGGCATCTGGGCGCTAAGGACCTATACCGGCAATCCGACCGGGCGAGGGACCGGTTGGTCCAGCGCCATACCGAACCTGTTCTACCGGGTGGTCGCCGAGCACCCGCTGCTCGCGGGCCACGTCGTGGGCGAGGATATCCTGCACGATCCGGGCTCGGTAGACCATGACCACGCCTGGTTCACCGGCTTCACCGGCGAAGGGGTCAAGATCCTCGCCGAGGTGTATGACCCGCGACCCGGTGTTGGCGTCCGCGGGCATGGCATCGCCGTCCGGCAGACCCCGGGCAACCGGCACGTGCTTCTCTCCATGCACGGTTCGTCGCTGTGGTCCCGGCCGGCATGGATGAGTCCCGCTTCGTTGCAGATCATGCGCAACGCCCTCGCCTGGACGGGACGCCCGGCCGCCGGGCCGCGCTTCGCCTTCTGGGATCTGGCCGTCAGCCCCGCCGAGACGCTGCACGGCCGGCCGGTGAACATCTCGGTCTCGCTGAAGAACATCGGTAACCTTGCCGGCCAGCAAGATGTGCAGTTGTTCCTGAACGACGTGGCAGTTGCCAGCCAGACCGTCACCCTGGATAGCGGCCAGGCAACCCGGGTCAACTTCACCCTGGCCGCACCGGTCACCCTGGGAATCCACCGGGTGCGGGTGGCCGACCTGCACGGGACTTTCCGGGTCCGGCCGCCCCGGGTCACGGTGGAAGCGCAGACCATGATTCGCGAGCCCATCCCCGGGCGGGGCGGCCGGCCGGGCACTCCCGGACTACCGCCTCAGCCGCTGGCCGGAGCGCACGTCCTGCTGGTCAGGGCAGGCGCGGTGATCGACCGGGGGATGACCGATGCAGCGGGCCGACTGATCTTCGAGGCCATCACTTCCATCGATCAGTTCACCGTGGTGCTGCTCCATCCCCGGGCCGCCGACGGCCGCGCTTACCTGCTCACCCGGGCGGTGATGGTCGACGATGACATCACCCTGAGTTTCGTGCCGGTGCCCGCGACGCACGTGGCGGGCGAAATCGAGTTCACTCCCGTCCATCGGCGGCATACCGCCTGGACCTTCCTGGCTAACCCCGATACGTTGCCGTTCGGGTTCGGTTTCCGGCCGGGGAGAGTGGTGATGGCCAAGCAGCCCACGATGATCGTGAGCCGCACTACCATCGACAACCTGGACAGCGCCTGGGATTACCTGACCACGGTGGAGAGCTTCAATGTGGGCGATGGGTTCGAATATGAGTTGGGCGGGCGCCTGTCGGTCATCCTCGCCGATGTCCGGGGCCAAGCGGCGCCAAATATCACCCTCGATTGGGCCGTGCGCGACGCCCGCGGCCGGACCCTGCAATCCATCGCGCAGACGGCCGTGGTCCCGTTCGGCCAGGCGGGCAGAACGCTTCGGGTCGAGCCGGGGTGGCTGGGTCTCGAGCTGCCGTTGGCGGCGGAAGGCACGCTTCACCGGCCGTTGTTGCGGCTCTTCGAGCCCGCCGGGCGCGACGACCGTAACGATGATGACGACCGCGACGACCGGGACGACCGCGAGGAGCGCGACGAGCCCTACGGGCATGACGTGCGGGCGGGGAGCGTGGAGTGGCAGCAACGGCCTTTCCCGTTCGTCATCGACCCGGCAACCGTATTGCCCGGGAGCTACACGCTGAGGATGACCGTCGACTCGGGCCCATACTCGGGCGTGGTGGCCGGGCAGAATTCAATGGTGCTCCCCGCGCGGTCGGCGGACGCAGTGCGGGTCCGCCGGGGCGGCGAGGTGGAGATAACGGTGAAGTTCGACGCCCCTACGGACGCCCCATCGGTGACGTTGCGGGAGATCCTGCCGGCGGGATTCTCGGTCGTGGGCTGGAAGTCCAGCCCGCGGGTGGTCGGCCGGGATTACGACGGCCGCGCCGGCTGGACCTGGAACCGTACCGGCACTTCGCGGTTCTCCCCCGGGGAGACCATCGAGGTGACCTATCGGGTTCGGGTGGCAGCGACCGTCGAGCCAGGACCCTACCCCTTGGGCGGCACCGTGACCGATGCCCAGCGCGGGGTGCGAGTAGTGGCTGGGTCCGGGGTGATCGTGGTAGAACCGTAGGCTGACCCGTAAGCGGGGGTGGCCGGCTGTTCAGCCGGCCGCCCCCGCTTCATGTTGGCACGCGGCGAGCGAGGATACCACCGGCCGCCGTCGAAGGGTTCGCAACTGGTGAATACTTTATTAAA
>DOZU01000017.1:7130-7315 GCA_003517845.1 Clostridiales bacterium
GAGCCAGGACCCTACCCCTTGAGCGGGACGGTGACCGATGCTCAGCACGGGGCACGAGTAGTGGCTGGTCCTGGGGTGATCGTGGTAGACCCGTAAGCTGACCGGCAAGCGGGGGCGGCCGGCTGCTCAGGCGGGGCCGGCCGCCCTCGCTTCGTATTTGGCGGGCGGCGAGCGAGGATACCACC
>DOZU01000244.1 GCA_003517845.1 Clostridiales bacterium
CGGGTCGCTCGTGAGCGATGAAGAGCTGGCCGAAGTCATGCGGGCGGAAGGCATCGGCACCCCGGCCACCAGGGCCGCCATCATCGAACGCTTGTTGGCGGTAGACTACGTATCCCGCCAGGGGCGCGCTCTAGTACCGACACCCAAGGGGATGGCCCTCATCGACCGCTTGCCGGTGGGGGAGCTGGCGTCGGTGGCCCTCACCGGTCAATGGGAGCGGCGCCTCCGCCAGATCGAGGAGGGCAGTTGCGACCGCGATCGCTTCATGGAAGATGTGCGTCGCTTTACCGCCGAGGTAGTCGAGCAGATCCGCAGCCTATCGCCGACCCCCTCGACCGGCTTCCCGTCCGGAGGAGTCGGAGCCTGCCGGCGCTGCGGCTCGCCGGTCCGGGAAAGCCCGTACGGTTTCCGGTGCAGCCGCAGCCAGGATCCGTCCTGCACCTTTCAAGTCCCGCGCCTGATCGCCGGACGTAAACTGACGGCCGGTCAGGCGGCCGACTTGCTCGCGCGGGGCAGGACCGGTTTGCTGCGGGGATTTCGGGCCCGCACGGGCCGCCGTTTCGCCGCTTACCTGGTCCTCGACCCCGAGAGTCGAGTCACCTTCCAGTTCCCGGCCCGCCGGTCGCGCGGGCGGACTAAACCTCCCGTGCCCGGAGAAAGCTAGACACCAGCCGAGCGTGGGAGGATGGGATATGCCGGTTGGCGTCTTCTTGCTGGTCGTGGCCGTCATCCTGATCTACTTCGGCGTCGCCCAACGGGTGCTGGATCGCATGCGTCTCACCGACCGCGCCGCCCTCTTGATCGCCGGCCTGATCCTCGTCGGGAGTTTCTTCAACATCGCGCTGATCCGGGAGCCGGCGGCCCTCATGGTCAACGTGGGCGGAGGGTTGGTCCCGGCCGGGGTGTCGATCTGGCTCATCGCCACGGCCGACACCGCGGTCGAACGGCTACGCGGCATCTTCGCCGCCCTGTTCAGCGGGGCGGCAGTCTTCATCCTGGGCCGGATGGTGCTGGCGGGCTATCGCGCCGAACCCGAGGCGATGTTCATGGAGCCGCTCTACCTGTTCGCGCTGGTCGCGGGCGTCATCGGCTACCTGGCGGGCCGGTCGCGCCGCGCCGCCTTCATCGGCGGGATCCTGGGCATCGTCCTGGCGGACCTGGCGCACTTCGTTGAGTTGCACCTTGAGGGGCTGCCTGGCCGAGCGTGGATCGGCGGTGCGGGAGCCTTCGATGCAGTAGTCTTGGCCGGGCTGCTGGCGGTACTGCTGGCCGAGGTGGTCGGCGAATCGCGGGAGCGTCTCCGGGGTGGGCCCGCGCCGGGGAAACGGGCACCCGGTCAGACATCGCTGCGGGGAGAAGGACTGCCGGGTGCCTCCGGCATGGGGGAGGATGGCCGTGAGAACCATTGAGCTGGTATCAGGCGGTGCGATCATCGCGCTACTGCTGGCGACGGCGGCGGCCCGCCCTGCCTCCGCGCACGATGAGCGCCCCTTGGAATCGCCGTTCCATGTGGTGATGGAAGGCACCGGCGAGGTCATCATGGTCACCGGGCACGTCGTGCATCCGGGAGACGAGTTTCAGTCAGCTGACAACCGCCTGTACCAGGTAGTGCGCGTCGAGCGGGACCTGGCCTACGCCGTGTTTCTCCGAGAGATCGACCTGGCTCCCTACCTTGAGGTTGGTTGGCCGCCCTTACTGCGAGCGGTTCCCGCCCTGGCCGGTCTTGGCGGCAACCGGGAGGAAAAAATCGGCATATTCCACACGCACACGGCGGAATCATTCATCCCCACCGATGGCAAGGCCTCCATCAAGGGCGGCGGCGGGATCATCGAGGTGGGGAGAACCTTCGCGGAAGCGCTCGAGCGGGAAGGGATCAACGCCGTCCACGACCGCACCATCCACGAGCCCCACGATGCTGCTGCATACCAGCGCTCGCGGCGGACGGCCACCGACCTCATGCGCCGGGGCGTGACCATGTTGCTGGATGTGCACCGCGACGCCGCTCCCGCTCATGCCTACCAGGCGCAAATCGACGGAGAGACGGTGGCCCAGGTCATGATCGTGGTGGGGCGGCAGAACCCGCTGCGCGACCGGAATCTCGCCTGGGCGAGACGCCTCAAGGCCGCAGCCGATCGGGCGCATCCCGGTTTGATCCGCGGCATCTTCATGGGCCGCGGTTCCTACAACCAGGACCTGAAAGGACGCAAGTTGCTGCTGGAGATGGGCTCGCATCGCACCACCCGCGACCAGGCGGAAAGGGGTGCGGTGCTGCTGGCCGGAGTGATACCGGCGGTGGTCGGCGTGGGTGGCGGCGAGGCCGCCGCCGTGTGGCGGGCGCTGGGTCTGGTGCTGGCGCTCACTTTCGCCGGCACCGCGACGTACCTCTACCTTGCCACGGGGAGTTGGCCGGCGGCTGCAGCCAAAGTACGGGAGTTCGCCGGCCGGGAGTTCGGCGACTTGCTGCGCCCGATTCGGGAGCGTCGGGGTAACTGGCGCGGCCGGCGGGGAGGGGATGGCCCCGGGTGACCGGGACGGAAGCCTCGCCCTATCCGAGCATCTTGGCCGGCATGGCGGTTGGCGCCTTCACCCGAGCTTACCTGCTGCGGGCCGACTTCCGCATCTATCCCACCTATCCTCATGGCTGGGTCACCCACCTGTCACTGGGAGTGGTGGCTGCCCTGCTTGGAGCAGTGATCGTGCCCGCCATCGCCGCCAGGGAGTTCGCGGCGGCTGCCTTCGTCGCCCTGGCGGCCCAGCAGTTCCGGGAGGTGCGAGCGGCCGAGCGGGACAGTCTGGCCGCCCTCGAGCAAATGGAGCGCGTGGCGCGGGGTGCGGATTACGTGGAGGGGATCGCACGGGTATTCGAGGCGCGGAACTACCTGTCGATGCTGACCGCGGCGGTGGCGAGCGGGGCGACCCACGTCCTGGGGTGGCAGGTTGGACTGGCGGCGGGCATCTTCTCGCTCCTGGTAGCAGCCGGATTCAGGCAGGGGCGGCAGGTCGGCGGGATAGCAGACGTGCGCGCCGCAAAGCTGCACTTCGAGGAAACCCTCCTGTTCGTCGACGACATACAGATGATGGCCGTCGGGCTTCAAGAATCCCGGCGGTACCTCCTGCGCCATGGCCGAGGGGTGATCCTCGAGCCCCGGGACCTCGATGCCCGGGCCACGCTGGCCACGTCGGGCCAACGCCAGGCGATAGCCCACGATGCGGCCGCGGCGGTGGGCTTGCGCAAGGACTACGGCACGCCGGAATTCACCCCCCTGGTCCGGGTGGACCTCGACACCGGGCGCGTCGGCCTGGTCATCGTCCCCATCCATAACTCGATTTCCGCTCTCGTCGAAGGAGTGCGCCGGGTCCCCTTGCTGGAGAGCGCCCGACGCCGCCCCTTGGGTTCCGCCGGCGCCCAATGAGGGAGTCCGGGAGCATCCTTGCCGTAGTCACGTTGCGACCGGAGTCGGTCGGCGGCGCAACACCGTCCTTTTTCGCCCGCGACGAGGCCGAACGGGAGCGACTTGCCACCTACCTGAGCCGTATCCTCGATGCTATGGTCCACGATCTCGAGAACGGGACCTACATCCTGGTTCGCCATTGAAAGCACGCTCGGGACCTTTGGTAGCTTGGCGCACTCGACGGTCAGCAGGAACTGCCCGGTGCCTGGCCGAAGGACGCTTCCTTGCTGGTCTGAGGAGGCGACGGGAGACGGATTCGGGACGAACCTGCGAGGGGGCCTGGATCGCCGGCGTGGAGCCGGGCGGCATCGCGGCGGCCGCCGGGTTGCAGGCCGGCGACCAACTGCTGGCCGTCAACGGACGGCGCCCGCGCGATCTGCTGGACTACAAATGGAGCCTGACGAGCGACCAGGTCAGCCTGGCCGTCGGTCGGGATTCGCGGGAGACAGTGTACGATATCGAGAAGCCCGAAGAGGAAGAACTCGGGCTGACCTTCGCGTCGCCCGTGTTTGACGGGGTGATGACCTGTCGCAATCGCTGTGTCTTCTGTTTTCTCGACCAGCTGCCTCCCGGCCTCCGTCCCGGGCTATATGTCCGCGATGACGACTACCGCCTGTCTTTCCTTCAGGGGAATTTCATCACCCTGTCCAACCTGGAACCGGTGGATTTCCGCCGCATCGAGGAGTACCGTCTGAGCCCGCTGTATGTCTCCGTTCACGCCACCGACCCCGGGCGGAGGGGGATGCTGCTGGGGACCGGCGGCCGGGAGCCGATCCTCCCGGCCATAAAGCGTCTGGCCCGGGCGAACATCGGCGTGCACACCCAGGTGGTCATATGTCCCGGACTCAATGATGGCGATTCCCTGGAGGAGACCGTCGAGGATCTGGCGGCCCTGGACCGTGCCGTCCTGTCCATCGGTCTGGTAGCCGTAGGGCTCACCCGCCACCGGAAGGGCCTGCCTGACCTCAAGCTGATGGCACGACCCCAGGCGGAAGCGGTGCTCGATCGGGTTGAGGAGTGGCAGCGATATTTCACTCGCGAGCGTGGCCGTCCCCTTGTTCATGCCGCGGACGAGCTGTACCTGTCGGCGGGCAGGACGGTGCCGGCGGCTTCAGCCTACGACGACTTCCCCCAGCTCGAAAACGGCATTGGCCTGGCCCGGCTGTTCCTGGACCGGATCCCCGAGGCCGCCCGAGCGCGCTCCGCGCCTGACGGCCCGCGTCGCTGCCTGGTGCTCACGGGTTGGCTTGCCAAACCCCTCGTAGAGCAGCTCGTGAATTCCGTGTCGCGGGCACTACCTGAGCCCATACGGGTTGCACCGGTCACCAACCGGTTCTTCGGCAACACGGTGACGGTCGCCGGCTTGCTCACCGGATCGGACCTGCTGGAAGCCGCTCGCGAGCAGCTCGCCCGTGAACCGGCCGATCTCGTCCTCATCCCTTCCGCAGCTCTGGGCGGAGACCCGCCGGCGTTTCTGGACGGCATGACCCCCGGGGAACTCGAGCGCGCCCTGGGCCTCCCCGTTCGACCCGTCGGGACTGGCCCCGACGGGCTCTTGGGCGCCATGGGAATGGGGTATGCGCAGTGAAACCGCTGGTCGCCATCGTCGGCCGGCCCAACGTTGGCAAGTCCGCCTTGTTCAATCGCATCCTCCAGCAGCGCCGCAGCATAGTGGAGGCGCAGCCGGGAGTTACCCGGGACCGCATCTACGCCCCGGCCGATTGGTCCGGCCGCGAATTCACGTTGGTTGACACCGGCGGTCTGGATACGGCCGGCTCGAGCGACCTGGCCTTGATGGTAGGTCACCAGGCCCGGCAGGCCATGGCGGAAGCGGCTCTCCTCCTGTTCGTCGTCGACGGAAAGGAGGGGCTCATGGCGGCCGATCGCGAGGCGGCGGAAGTTTTCCGCCGGACCGGCAAACCGGTCATCGTCGTCGTGAGCAAGCTCGACAAGCCGGATAGTGACTCGGCGCTCTGGGATTTCCTCGAACTCGGGTTCGGCGAGCCGGTCGGAGTGTCCGCCCTTCATGGCCTGGGTACCGGCGACTTGCTCGATCGCATCGTGCTCCAACTCCCCGCGGAGGACCCGGTCGAGCCGGCGACCGCCGGAATACCGGTGGCGATTGTGGGCAAGCCCAATGTGGGCAAGTCATCCCTGCTCAATGCCATCCTGGGCGAAGATCGGATGATCGTCCACGGTGAGCCCGGCACCACCCGGGACGCGGTGGACGTCACTCTCACCTGGGAGGGCCAGCCGGTAACGCTGATCGACACCGCCGGCCTCCGGCGCAGGGCCCGCCGCGGACCATCGCTCGAGCAATACAGCGTGATGCGCACCACCCGTGCGGTCCAGCGCGCCTGGGTCGTCCTGGTGGTGGTGGACGCCGCCGAGCCGCTCACCGAGCAGGATCGTCGGATCGCCGGTTTCGTCCACGAGTCGGGGCGGGCCTCGGTGCTGCTCGGCAACAAGTGGGACTTGGCCAGGGAGACATACCCGAAAGGCCAGCTTTTCGTGGCGGAACTGCGACGGGAACTGCCCTTCATGGACTACGTACCGGTGCTGACCGTATCCGCCCTCACCGGTGAAGGGCTGGATCGAGTGGTGCCGGCCGCTCTCGCCGCCGCCGAGCGCCATGGGAGCCGTATGACGACCCGCCTGGTCAATGACGCCGTCCAGGAGGCCCTTGCCATCCATCCGCCAGGTGCCGACCTCAAGATCAGTTTCGGGTCGCAGGTGGGGACGCGACCGCCGCACTTCCTCTTCTTCGTGAACGACCCGGCCGGCGTCCCGACGGCTTATCGGCGCTTCCTGGAGCATCGCCTCCGGGACGCCTTCGACTTCACAGCAACACCGCTGCGCCTCAGTTTCCGCGCGCGACGCGCCCGCAGGACGAAGAAAGGAGGCGGTTAGGATGCTCCTGCTGTCCCTGGTGAGTTTCGCCGGTTATCTGATCGGCGGACTGCCCTTCGGCTACTGGACAGGACGCCTGTGGGGCGTCGATATCCGCCGGCAGGGCAGCGGCAACGTGGGCGCCACCAATGTGTTCCGGGTACTCGGCCCCTTTCCCGGCTTGATGGTGCTGGTCGCCGATGCCGGCAAAGGCATTGCTGCCGCTTTCTTGGCCCAGTCCTTGGCCCCGGACCTGGCCCCCTGGTCTGCCAGCCTGGCCGGTCTGGCGGCGGTAGTCGGCCACACCTGGCCCTGGGCGCTCGGTTTCCGCGGGGGCAAGGGCGTGGCCACCGCGGCCGGGGTGGCGCTGTTCTTGATGCCCGGGGTCATCGCCGCCAGCGTGGCGGTCATGGGGCTCACGGCCCTGGTCACCCGGTACGTATCCCTGGGGTCGCTTCTCGGCGCAGCCACCGCCGCCCTGATGGTCACGATCATCCCCACCCCCTTGCCCCATCGCATCTTCGTCGGCCTGGCGGTGACATTGATCTACGTGCGACACATCCCGAACATCCGCCGTCTCCTCGCCGGACGGGAGTTGAGAGTCGGTGGAGCGCGCCGATAGTTCGCTGAAGATCGCGGTATTGTCAGCGGGCGCCTGGGGCATGGCCTTGAGCTGCCTCCTGGCCCGCCGGGGCTGCCGGGTCTCCCTCTGGGCTCGCAACCCCCGCTACGCCGAGACGCTGGACATGACGCGCATCGATCCCGGCCGCCTTCCCGGCGTGGCCTTGCCGGAAGCAGTCGAGGTGACCGCTGACCCGGAGCGCGCGCTGGCCGGCGCAGCCGGCGCCGTCTTGGCGCCGGCTTCCCACGCCATGCGCGACGTGTGCCGCCAAGTCGCACCGCTCATCGCCGTCCGCCCCGGCATCCGGATCCTCTCCGCTACCAAGGGGCTCGAGTTATCGGATGGATTGCGCATGTCCAGGGTCATCGAACAGGAACTGGGGCTGTCGGCGGCGGTGGCCGTCCTGTCCGGCCCGAATTTCGCCATCGAGGTGGCGAGGGGCATGCCCACCACGACCGTGGTGGCATCGTCCTGCCGGGAGGTGGCGCTGTCCTGGCAGAGTTTGTTGAGCGACCGGCTGTTCCGTGCCTACATCAGTCCGGACCTGGTCGGCGTGGAACTGGGAGGAGCCCTCAAGAACGTGATCGCCATCGCCGTAGGCATGGCTGAAGGTCGGGGACTCGGGTTGAACGCTCAGGCGGCCCTGGTGACCCGGGGGCTCGCCGAAATGTCCCGGTTGGGCGTGGCGCTGGGGGCCAACCCCCTCACTTTCGCCGGGCTCTCGGGCGTAGGCGACCTGGTGCTCACCTGCACCGGCCGCTATAGCCGCAATCGGCAGGCCGGTATCGAATTGGGCCAGGGCTTGCCGCTCGGCGATGTCCTGGCCGGCCTGCGCATGGTGGTGGAAGGTGTGTCCACCACCCCGGCCGCCTGCCGGCTGGCCCAGCAGGTCGGAGTGGATCTGCCGATCACCGCGGAACTCGCCCTGGTGTTCGGGGAAGGGAAGACCCCGGCCGCCGTGGCGGAGTCACTCATGAGTCGCGACCCCACCTGCGAACTCGAGCAGGCGGCCGCAACGCCCTCCGGCTGGTGACACCCCGCCTCACCCGCGGGTCTGCCGGTCCAGCTCCTCCTGGTACTCCGGGTGAATCACCCACTCGCCGTCATCGAGGACCTCAAAGTCCCAGGGCTGGATGATCAAGGCGTCGCTCATCAGCCCGTACCAGTTGGGCTTGAAGCTGTCCTGGTGTACGTAGAGCGTGGCGGTCTTCACCTTGCGGGCGCCCTTCTTCTTGGCTTCCTGAACCGCGAGCTTCAGCGTGTCGCCGCTGGCGCTGATCTCGTCCACAATCAGCACTTTCTTCCCCTGTACGTCCTCGGTAAGGGGTACCAGCAGGCGCGGCTTACCGCGGACCACGCGGTCCTTCTCCCGGCGGGACAGGCGAATGGGGTAGAAGTCCTTGCGGAGCATTGAGGCCAGGATCGCCGCCGGGATGACTCCCGCCTTGGCGACGCCTACGATCTGGTCCGGGTCGAACTCGGACTGGATCTGCACGGCCAACTCCCGGCAGATCCGCATGACTCCCTCCCAGCCAAGCTGGATCACCTGGTCATGGCCATGGGCGTACGGGTCGAGGTTCATGGCTCCATCCTTCTTCGCTGATCGGTCCCGCCGGCGCGGCGGTCGGGGCATACTCCCCACGGTATGCCCATATACATCTTACCGGTTCGTGGACGACTCGGCCAGCCGGGAGGGAGGGTAATTGGTGCAAAAGTTCGATGTCTTCAAGGACATCGCTGAACGCACCGGCGGTGACATCTACCTGGGGGTAGTGGGACCGGTGCGCACGGGGAAATCGACCTTCATCAAGCGCTTCCTGGAACTCCTGGTCCTGCCCAATATCAGCGATCCCGACGATCGGGAACGGGCCGTGGATGCCATGCCGCAGGCGGGCGCGGGGCGCCGGGTGATGACCTCGGAACCCAAGTTCATCCCCGACGACGGCGTGGCCATCACCATCAAGGACAGCTTGCACTTGCGAGTACGGCTCGTGGACTGCGTCGGCTACACCGTCCCCGGCGCTCTCGGCTATGAAGACGAGGACGGCGCGCCCCGCATGGTCCGCACCCCCTGGCACGAGGAGGACATCCCCTTCCAAGAGGCGGCGGAGATCGGCACCCGCAAGGTGATCGCCGAGCATTCCACCTTCGGGGTGGTCGTGACCAGCGACGGCACCGCCACCGACCTTCCCCGGAAGAACTTCGTCGAGGCCGAGCGCCGGGTCATCCAGGAACTCCGTGCCCTCAGCAAACCCTTCGTCATCCTGCTGAACACCCTGGATCCATTCGCGCGCGAGGCGCTGGACCTGGCGCGCGAACTGGAGGGCGACCACGACGTCCCCGTCATCCCGACCAACATCGCCGACCTCGATCTGGATGACATCGAAAGCCTCCTGTTCCGCGCCTTGTATGAGTTCCCCGTAGCCGAAGCGGCCATCGATCTCCCTGACTGGGTCGAGGCGCTGGAGCCAGGGCATTGGCTGCGCCGCCGCTTTGAACAGGCAGTCGAGGAATCGGTCGGCAAGGTGCGGCGCCTCCGGGACATCGACCGTGCAGTGGAGCAACTACGGGGATATGACTTCCTGGAAGCCGTCGCCTTGAAACGGATGGACCTCGGTACGGGGCTGGCGAACATCGAGTTGTCCGCCAAGGACGACCTGTTCTGGCAGGTGCTGCAGGAGGTCAGCGGCCTCACGATCGCCGGCAGGCTTGATGTAGTCACCCACTTGAAGACGCTGGCCGGCGTGAAGCGCGACTACGATACCATCGCGGGCGCCCTACGCGATGCCAGGGAATCCGGTTACGGCATTGTGGTCCCCACCCGGCAGGAGATGACGTTTGAGGAGCCGGAACTCACCCGCCGGGGCGGCCAGTACGCGGTACGGCTGCGGGCCAGCGCCCCTTCTCTGCATCTGCTCCGGGCGGATATCGAGGCCGAACTGACGCCGATCATCGGCAACGAAAAGCAGTGTGAAGAGCTGGTCCACTATCTCATGGATAAGTTCGAGGACGATCCCCGGAAGATCTGGGACTCGGACATCTTCGGCAAGTCCCTCCATGAACTCGTGGTGGAAGGCGTCACCGCGAAGTTGCACCGGATGCCGGAGAATGCGCGGCAGAAGCTGCAGGAAACCCTGACGAGGATCATCAACGAGGGGAGTGGCGGCCTGATCTGCATCATCATCTGAGCTGTTGCGGGCGAACCGGCAGGTTTCCCATGCCGGGCGCCCGCGTTCAGGCCTTACTTTTCGGCTGCTCCAGCGCTTGTCCAACTTTTTTGCCTGCTCCAGGAAGGAGTTTCCCCATACAGAGCGAAAACACGTCTCGTTCCGATTCACATCAAGCGCGAAGCTACGGGGGAAGGAGGTGACGCCAGCTTGACCAAGGCAGAGCTGATCGCCGCCGTCGCGGAGCGGACCGGACTGAAGAAGAAGGATGCCGGAGTCGCCGTTGAGGCGGCCTTCGAAGCGATAGTTGATTCGCTGAAGCAGGGGGAGAAAGTGTCCCTGGTAGGCTTCGGCACCTTCGAAGTCCGGGCCCGTGCCCCGAGGAGCGGGCGGAACCCTCAGACCGGCAAGCCCATCAAGATCGCCGGCCGTAAGGTGCCTGCTTTCAAGGCCGGGAAGAGCCTCAAGGAGGCCGTTGCCCGCTGAGGCAAGGCCGGAAGTGGTCTGGTCTTAGTCGCGAAGGAATTGCGGCGCAGCACCTGCAGCCCGGCCATGCCGGGCTGCAGGCCTTCATGGGGTTCGCGACTGGTGAAT
>DOZU01000201.1 GCA_003517845.1 Clostridiales bacterium
CGACGATCCCGCGCTCTTCCCTGAGCAATTCCACCTGACCCTCACCGTCCAGGGCCTCCTGCAGCTTGCCCAGGACGGCGAGGATCTGGGCCAGATCCTTCTGGCGGATGAGCAGCTCCGGGTCGAGCGGCATGCCCTCATCGTCGGCGGGCGGCCGCACCGGTGGTGTCTCCGTCGGCTGCAGGATCACCGGCGGCATGCCGAGCGTTTCCTGGATGGAAGCCATCGCGGAGGCGAAGCGCTGGACGTCCATCACCGACATGCTGTAGAGCAGCACGAAAAAGATCAGGATTTGGGTTACCAGGTCGCTATAGGTGGTCATCCAGAAGGGCGAACTCGAGGTGACGCTCAGGCTCCGCCGCTTTCGCATCATCCCACGTCCACCTCCTGTTGCAGGGACTCGCCCGCGCCCGCGGCCGCGGCGGCGCTCTCCCGGCGTTCCAGGGCGCGTTTGGCGGCGGGCGACAGGTGGGCGCGTAGCTTCTCCTCGATCATCCGCGGGTTATGCCCGGCCTGGATGGCCAGCAGCCCTTCGATCATGATTTGCTTGGCTTGCCACTCTTCCTCGTGGCACACTTTCAGTTTGCCGGCTAGCGGCAGGCAGATCAGGAAGGCGAACAGCGCCCCGTAGAAGGTGGTGAGCAGCGCCACCGACATGCCGGGGCCGATGGCCGAGGGGTCATCCATGACCCGCAGCATCTTGATCAGCCCGATCAAGGTACCGACCAGGCCGAAGGAAGGGGCGAAGTTGCCCATGGTCTCGAATACCGCCTGGCCCGCCTGGTGACGCTGTTCCAGCGCGGCCAAGTCGGTCTCGAGGATGGCGCGGGTCATCTCCGAGTCGGTGCCGTCCACCACCAGTTGCAGGCCCTTGGCCAGGAAGGGGTCCTTGACCTCGCCGATCTCGCGGTCGAGGGCGAGCAGACCCTCCCGGCGCGCCCGGGTGGCATAGTCGGTCATCGACTGGAAGATGACTTCCGGCTGCGCACGTCGATTGCCGAAGGCGTTACGCAGGACCTTGAAACCTCCCAGGACTTGCCCCAGCCGGTAGTTCAGCATGGTCGCCGCCAGCGTGCCGCCGAAGGTGATCATGATGGCCGGCAGGTCCCAGAAGGCCCGGAGGCCGCCGTCCGCTCCGATAGCCCAGGTCATGAGGACGATGCCGGAAAGGAGACCCAAAACCGCTCCCGGATCCATGTCACGATCCCGTCCCCTCTGGGCCGGTCAGCAGCGCGCGCCGAAATTGCTTGACTCGGGCGATCACCTGATCCACCGTCTCCACCACGACCAGCTTGCGGCCGGTGGTCAGGGTCATGACCGTGTCGGGACTGGCTTCCAGCAATTCGATGAGGTCGCTATTGACCACGAACTGGGTACCGTTCAGCCGGGTAAGGGTGATCATGTCCTCATCTCCTGAGGTTGGCCAGTTCCTGGAGCATCTCATCGGACACCGATACCATACGGGTGTTCGCCTGGAAGCCGCGCTGGGTGACGATCATGTCCGAGAACTCCTTGGCCAGGTCGACGTTGGACATCTCCAGGCTGCCGGAGACGACGGCCCCCCGGCCTCCCGTTTGCGGCGCGCCCACCGCGGCCGCCCCGGAGTTCGGCGACACGCTATACAGGTTGTTGCCCGCCCGCGTCAGGCCCTCGGGGTTGGCGAAGCTGGCCAGGGCCACCTGGCCGAGGGCCAGGACGGTGCCGGCGGCATCCACTCCCGTCACGTTGCCGCTGCGGTCGATGCTGATGTAGACCACGGCCGCCGGCACGGTGATGTTGGTCCCGGTCGTCGTCTGGAGGTTCAGGCCGGTGGAGGGATCGACCAGGGTGCCGGTGGCGTCCTGCACGAAGTTGCCGGTGCGGCTGTAGAAGATCTCCGCGCCGGCCGCCAGCACGAAGAAACCGTTGCCCTCGATGGCCAGGTCGCGAACTCTCCCCGTGGCCTGGAGGGCTCCCTGCTCCTGCAGCGTATCCACCGAACCGATGGCGGTGCCCAGACCCACTTGCTGCGGGTTGATGCCGCCGCGGGGCGGGGCAGGGGCAGTAGCGCCCCGCAAGGTCTGACTGAACAGCTCGCGGAATGAGGCCCGCGCCGACTTGTAAGCTATGCTGTTGACGTTGGCCAGGTTATGACCGATCACGTCCATACGCGTCTGATGACTCCGGAGACCGGTGACCGCCGAGAACAGGGATCGCAACATCTTCTCATCCTCCTCCTCGGTTACTTTCAGTTTTCGAGCATGCCGCGAATCAATGCCGGGTCGATATCCTGTTGGCCGGAGGTGAGCCGCCACTGCCCCTCCACCAATCGCACGCCGTCCACCCGCGCCTGGACCGGTCCGGTTGGGGTCTCTACCAGGATCGTTCGGCCCACGAAGCCGGCCAGCGTGGCCAGCGCGGTGGCCTCCGGCCCCAGTTGGGGGACCATTGCCTCCAACCCGGTGCGGAGCCGCTCGAGCGACTCGACCATGAGCATCTGACTGAGCTGGCCGAAGAACTCCTGGCTGCTCACGGGTTCTAGCGGGTTCTGGTTCTGGAGCTGGGCCACCATCAGCCGGAGGAGCTGTTCGCGGCTGACCACGCTCGGACTGCCGGTAAGACTCACGCTTTCCATGGCTGTCCCTTCTCCCTATACACGGTAGTCTACCAGGGTCTGACGAGAGCGGGTGCCCGCTTCCTGGGTCAGCCGCCGGGTGGGCGGGAGGACCTCGGGCGCTCCGGGGACCGGGTCGTCCGGGCCGGGGGTCCGGCCTTCCTGCCGGCCGGAACTGTCACCGAGTCGGACGTTCAGCGAATTGAGGCGGACGCCTACGCCCTCCAGCGCCTGCCGGAGATCGGCCTCACGGTTGGCGAGGAACTGACCGGCGGCCGGGTCGGCCACTTCGAAACTAGCTCGGGCCCCATCCCCGGTCAGGCTGACCTCGAGCTGCATGGCTCCGAGACCTTCCGGGTCCATGGCCACCCGGATGGACTGGCGCTGGGGATCGAGTTCGGTGATCCTTGCCCGGAGGGCGGCCCAGGCTTCTCCTGCGGGCACCTCCGGTCCCGGTGGCAGAGAATTACCAGGCGGGCGAGGTTCTGAGGTGATGGGCTCCCCCGTGGAACTGACGGTGGTGGCACTCTGGGCATAGGGGGCGATCGGGTCGGCGGATGGCGGCGTCGGGCGTTCTGAGGTGGCCTCGATCTCGGTCGCGCCGTCCGGTCGGGTTGA